>JAHIIS010000152.1 GCA_018899075.1 Candidatus Omnitrophota bacterium
AAGCTCGTTACGCCCCAACAGTTGAAAATAGCCCTTAGGGAGCAGGCAAAGAGCGGTGAATTATTGGGCAGGACCCTGGTTAGAATGGGATACTTGAGAGAAGAGCAGGTCTTGCCGGTGGTTTCCGAACAACTCAACATCCCTTTTGTCAGATTGCAGGATATGCCGATTGAGCCTGCCGCCATAAAGAAGGTGCCGCCTAAATTCGCCTGGCATTATAAAATAATTCCCATAAAATATGCGGACGGAAAGCTGACCGTTGCCACTTTCGACCCTTTGAGCTCGTTAAACGACGTGAAGATGTTTTTAGGATACGACATTGCGCCTGTCCTGGCTACCGAAAAGGAGATAGTGAAAGCGATTGAGAAACATTACGGAGTGGGCGCAGAGACCATCGAGAGAATTATCGCCGGGGCCCCTGAAGAAGCTATTGCGCAAGAGCCGGCTCTCGAGAAAGTGGAGGATATAGAGAAGTTAGCGGAAGACGCCTCGGTAGTTAAATTGGTAAACCAGATAATCTTGGAAGCCCATCAGAGGAGGGCCACCGATATCCACATAGAGTCTTTCAGGGACAAGATGGGCTTGAGGTACCGCATCGACGGGGTGCTTTATGAGGCCAAGGTGCCCGGGGATATGGTGCGCCTTTTCCCGGCGATTATTTCGCGTATAAAGATAATGTCCAGATTGAATATCGTCGAGCGGCGCCTCCCTCAGGACGGGCGGACAGTGGTAAGGGTGGGTAAAGAGGAGTTCGACTTAAGAATCTCCGTTATACCGACCCGCTACGGGGAAGGAGTGGTAATAAGGGTCCTTCCCACCAGGATGCTTTTCAGCCTGGAAAAGTTGGGGCTTGAGCCGGAAGACTTAAAGATACTGGAGGCCTTAATAAAAAAGCCGCACGGAATAATCTTTGTTACCGGGCCCACGGGAAGCGGAAAGACCACCACATTATATGCCTGCCTGAACAAAGTAAAGAGCACTGAAAATAAAATCATCACTATAGAAGACCCGATAGAGTATGAGCTTGAAGGTATCACTCAGATTCAGGTCCTGCCCGAAATAGGCCTGACTTTTGCCCGGGCCTTAAGGAGCGTATTAAGGCACGACCCCGATATAATGATGCTGGGGGAGGTCAGGGATTTTGAGACGGCGGAGCTGGCCATCAGGATTGCCCTGACAGGACATCTGATTTTTTCCACCGTCCATACAAACGATGCTGCCGGCGGCGCCACCCGCCTGTTGGATATAGGGATTGAACCCTTTCTGGCGGCTTCTTCCGTAGAGGCCTTTATCGCCCAGAGACTGGTGCGGGTAATTTGCCCCAAATGCAAAGAAAAAGACACAACGGTAAGCGCAGAGCTTAAGGCGCAAATAATAGAAGAGATGTCTCGGCAGGGTAATCTCGCCGGCCTGAGGGAATCCGATATCCGTTTTTATAGAGGTAAGAGTTGTGAGAATTGCAACTCTACCGGCTTTAAAGGAAGAACGGCTATTTATGAAATATTGGTAGTTAATAAAGCGATAAAAGAATTGATGTTAGAGAAGGCCTCGTCCGACAGGATAGGGGAAGAGGCCATCAAGCAGGGAATGAAGACGCTTCGCCTCTCCGGATGGGAAAAGGTTATTGGCGGAATTACTACGCTGGATGAAGTGATGCGAGTCACGCAAGTGGAGGAATGATATAATTCTGTGTAATGTGTAAAGTGTAAAGTGTAATGTGTAATGTGAGTGGAATGCTGAAATGTGGAATGGATTTTCCATTACACAATCAAACATTACACCAGCATTACACGTTACACATAAAACATTACACAAAAAAGCTGTAAAAATGTTCAGGGTATCCCTATTAGATATACAAAGAGCGTCACTTGTCTGCAGAGAGGTAGCCTCCTGCGTCGTCCTGCCGGGCGAAGAAGGAGAGTTCTCTGTCCTGGATTTTCACCAGCCGATTGTTTCTTGCCTGAAGGAGGGAGTGGTTAAGATAGACGAGAAACAGCCTGTACCTATCAAAAGAGGCATTGCCAGGATGGAGGGGAACGAACTTTTTATTCTGGTAGAACAATAGAAAGATAAGATGCCAAAATTCAGTTACGAAGCAAAGAAGGGGCCGCAAGAGATTATCAAAGGGACCCTTGAAGCCGAAAGCCAGGATGCAGCGGTGGAAGAATTGAGCCGGATGGGTTATGTGCCCGTCCGTGTCGTTGCGCTGGAGGCCGGGCCTTTTAAACAAAAGCTCCCCGCGCAAGCCCCCGCTAAGCATACTGCGCGTTTAGGGTTATTCGGGAAAATCCGCGCGAAAGACCTGACAGTATTTACCGAACAGTTAGCCAGTTTAGTTAAAGCCAGGGTCCCTCTTTTAGAGGCGATGGGGGTGCTTGTCGAGCAGACAGAGAACGCGCATTTAAAGGAAATAATCTCGCATATCCGCAGGGATATAAGAGACGGCAGGACGTTATCGCAGGCTCTAAGCAAATACCCGGGGGTCTTTCCTCCTCTTTATATCAATATGATTGGCTCGGGAGAAGCCGGGGGGATATTAGAAAAGGCCCTGGCGAGATTGGCCGATTTTAGAAATAAAGAAGAAGAGCTCAGGGCAAAGGTGAGCTCCGCTTTAGCCTACCCCATCTTCATAACAATGGTAGGAATAATAACTGTATTTATTTTGCTCACGTTTGTCATCCCCCGGATGAGTTCTTTATTTGCCGAGTTCGGGCAGACTTTACCTTTGCCCACAAGGGTTTTACTTTCCTTGAGCGGCTACATCAAAAAGTATTGGTACGGGGCGCTGGCAATAGTTGCGCTTATAGTCCTTATTTCCAGGAGGCGCCGGGCAAGAGAAAAAGAGAAACTCGCCTTTGACAGGCTTAAATTAAAATTGCCGCTGCTGGGAGATTTTATAAAGAAGTCGGCGCTGGCCGGTTTTTGCCGCACTTTCGCTTTACTCCTGGCCAGCGGTATCCCGGTATTTCAAGCCATAAAGATAACCATACCGACTGTGGATAACGAAATATTCAAGTCGGAGCTGGAAATGGTGCGCACAGGCATCATTGCCGGAATGTCGCTGGAGCAAACTATAAAGAAATCTCCGTGGTTCCCCCGTTTTATGACCAATATGCTTGCGGTGGGGGAACGCGGCGGGAATCTGGAAGAGGCGTTACTGGAGGTAGCCGGCTTTTATGAGCGCGAGGTAGATAAGACGGCCAGGATAATTACCTCTTTGCTTGAGCCGGCAATAATTCTGGTGATGGGCCTTGTGGTCGGATTTGTCGTCTTTGCTATGCTTTTGCCGATTTTCCAGATTAATATCGGAATGTGAAGAGGAGGTTCTAATGTTTTACAAAAGAGGTTTTACGCTGGTGGAGCTATTGCTCGTCGTAATCATTATCGGCGCCCTGGCGGCTATGATAGTCCCCAGGCTCGCCGGCCGCTCGGAACAGGCAAAGATTGCTATCGCTAAGACAGACGTCACTTCTAACATGCCTCTGGCGTTAGACCTTTACGAGCTGGATAACGGCAAATATCCGAGCATGCTCCAGGCGCTTCTTACCAACCCCGGCGGGCTAAAGAACTGGAACGGCCCTTATATTAAAAAGGCGCCCGTAGACCCCTGGGGGACTTGTTATCTATACAGGTATCCCTCGTCCCACGGCAAGGACTATGATTTATATTCGCTGGGGCCGGATGGGGTAGAAGGCAACGATGACATCACTAACTGGGAAGAATAGTTTATATTGCTATATTGCTGTCTTGAGATTGCTTCACTTCGCTCGCAATGACGGTTCTCCTGTCATTGCGAGGAGCGGGATTACTTCACCCGTCATTGCGAGGAGCGGGATTGCTTCACCCGTCATTGCGAGGGAGCGA
>JAHIIS010000153.1 GCA_018899075.1 Candidatus Omnitrophota bacterium
CAGGAATGAGTTACGACGAACTTATCGAAAAAATTCTTGGCTTTGCTTTAAAAAGAAAACGTTAAATGATTAAGGTAGCTTTAGTTTATAATTTAAAAAAAGCGAAAAGTAAAGACGTCCCTTGTGATTATTTTTCTGAATTTGACAGCCGAAAGACTCTAGAGGCGATAGCGCAGGCCTTAAGCCTGGGCGGTCATAAAGTTTTCCTGGCGCAAGCCGAGGCGTGCCTTCTGGATTGGTTGAGAGCCAACCCGGTAGATATAGTTTTTAATATAGCGGAAGGTTTCTCTGGAACCGGGCGCGAATCGCAGGTGCCGGCAATACTGGATTTTTTGGGCATACCATATACGGGTTCAGGCGTGCTGGCTCTGGCCTTATCTATGGATAAGGCAATGGCAAAGCAAATTTTTATACATAACGGAATTCCCACGCCAAAATTCCAGTTGTTTAAAAAGGGGCCTGGACCCTTTGTTGAATCAAAAAGGGGCCTGGCCCCTTTCTTGTCTTTTCCGCTTATTGTAAAACCTAACTGCGAAGGTTCGGCTAAAGGCATCCACGCTTCCAGCGTGGTCAGAGACTACCCGCGGCTCTACGAGGAAATTGCCGCAATTATGAGGTTGTACCGGCAGGATGTCCTGGTCGAAGAGTTCATCGACGGCGTCGAAGTTACCGTGGGGATACTGGGTAATCAGCCGCACAACATTCTACCACCGTTAGAAATAGATTTTAGCAATTGCGAAAAAAGAGGGGAATCTTTTTATTCCTGGGAGGTGAAGGAATATCAGGGGATAAATCCGCTATATCCCGACCCGCAATTTTACTGTCCGGCAAGACTTTCAAAAGCGCAGGAGGAAAAAGTTAAAAAAGCGGCCCTGAAGGCCCATCAGGTTTTAGGTTGCCTGGATGTGTCCCGGGTGGATATAAGGTTGAGCAGCGATTCTATCCCTTATGTCTTGGAAGTGAACCCTTTATCCGGCCTTGACCCTGAGGAGAGTAACCTCACGCGGATGGCTGAGGCAGCCGGCATGAGTTACCCTGATTTAATAAATGGGATTTTAGAAAGTGCCCTGGAGCGATATCAGCTGGTCAGTAGCTCTAAAAACGAGGCGCTAACTCAAGAAAGATAAAGATGGGAGGTAAAGTTGAATACAGGGGGATTGTTTAGTTGTTCGCTTTGGCCGGATGTAACGGAAGACTTGTGGGAAGACTGGCGCTGGCAGGCGGAAAACAGAATTACCAAACTCGAGCAGTTAAAGGAGATTTTACAGTTAACAGATGAGGAAGAAAAAGGTATTCGGGGTTCGCGTGGGCGCCTATCTATGGCGATTACGCCTTATTTCGCCTCTCTCCTTGACCCTCAAAGACCAAATTGTCCTTTACGGCGCCAATGCGTGCCCACATTTAGAGAATCCTATCTCAGCCCTTATGATATGGTTGACCCCTGCGGCGAGGACAAAGACAGCCCTGTTCCGGGAATAGTCCACCGTTATCCGGACAGAGTATTACTTTTAATTACCGACCAGTGCGCTACCTATTGTCGTCATTGCACACGCCGAAGACTCATTGACCCCAAAGAACATATAATTTCACCCGATAAATTGAAATCTGCCTATGATTATATTAAGTCTAATCGTAAAATCAGGGATGTCCTGATTTCCGGCGGTGACCCATTAATGCTTGGGGATGAGCTCTTAGAGCAAATACTATCTAATATTCGCCAGATTCCTCATGTAGAATTCTTAAGGCTCGGCACAAGGCTTCCTGTAACTTTACCCCAGAGGATAACGGAAGGCCTGGTTAATATGCTCAAAAAATACGAGCCTCTCTGGATAAGCATACAGTTTAACCATCCCAGGGAGATAACCAAAAGGACAAAGTTGGCCTGCGATATGCTGGCAGACAGCGGTATTCCTTTAGGCAGCCAGACAGTTCTGCTTAAGGGGATAAACGACCGCCCCTATATAATGAAAAAATTGATGCACGAATTACTCAAGGCCAGGGTAAAGCCATATTATATTTATCAATGCGACCTCGCCCGCGGCATTTCCCATTTTCGCACCTCTATTTCGGTAGGAATAAATATTATGGAAAAATTAAGGGGTTTTACTTCCGGCTATGCGGTTCCTGTCTATGTCGTGGACGGCCCCGGCGGCGGGGGAAAAATACCCGTTGCTCCCAACTATGTGATTTCGCAGGCCAAGAATTTATTCGTCTTAAGAAATTATGAAGGAAAGATGTATACCTATCGCGAAGAGCCGGAAAGCGCGCCTTTGACCTTTAATAAACTTTATGCTTTAACCTCAAAAAAGAAATCCGGGAAAGCCAAACTCGACCATCTGGCCCAGAATACATTTGCCGAGCAGCAACTGGAGCTGTTCGATTCTTCTTAAATCTCAAACAGGTGTCAATAGCTTAAACTAAAATGAGAATTGCCCTAACGGGGCTTCCCTTTTCGGGGAAGTCCACGGTTTTTAAAGCCCTGGCGGGCAAAAAGACTCAACCCAAGACATCTGCTTCAGGTAAAATCCAGCTAAACCTGGGCACCTTAGAGCTGAGGGATGAACGCCTGGAAAAACTGGCGCGAATTCTTAATTCGGAGAAGATTACTTATCCCAAGCTAATCCTGGTAGACCTGGCCTATTCAGGCGGGGCAGGACCTGAAACAATAGAGACAGGCCATCTCAGAGAATTTGATGCGCTGGCGGTGGTTATCGGAGTCTTCTTGCGCCAGGACCCGATGAAGGATTTGGCAGATATAGAAGCGGAGTTGATTCTGGGGGATATGCAGCTTATCCAAAATAGAATTGAAAAAATTAATAAAGAAAAAAAAGCGCATCCCGCAAAAGAAGAAGACCTCCAACTTGTGTTACTCAAACGCTGCCAGAAGGCCCTGGAGGAGGAAACTCTGCCCAGAGATTTGAAACTTACGCCCCAGGAACTCAAGATGCTCGCCGGATTTCAGCTTCTTACGCTAAAGCCCGTGATAGTGGTAGCCAATATTTCCGAAGAGCAGCTCAACAGAAAAGAGTGGGTGGATTTGGAGAAGAAAGCGGAAGCGAAAAATCTAAAGTTTCTTTCTCTTTGCGCTAAACTGGAGGCCGAGATTGAGGAGCTTCCCGAAAAAGAGAGGCTCGGGTTTCTCAAGCAGTATGGGCTGGCGGGTTTAAGTAGAGATAGATTTATTGAAATATGTTTTCAGGCGCAAGACCAGATTCTGTTCTTTACGGTAGTCGGCAGGGAGGCTCGCGCCTGGCCCGTTCTCCGGGGAACAACCGCTCTTGGGGCCGCCGGCTGTGTGCACTCCGATATGGAAAGGGGCTTTATCCGTGCCGAGGCGATTAATTATAGAGACTTTGTTGAATGCGGCTCGATGGCCTTGGCGCGCGAGAAAGGCCTTTTACGTTTAGAAAGCAAAGAATACCCTGTCCAGGACGGCGACATCATTAACTTCAAATTTAGCGTGTAGTTTTGAGGCTGTTAGCATCTACCTATTTTGTGCAACAAAAATCCGTATATTTACGGATAGCCAGGCTTCTTTAAATATGGTATATTTATAGTGTAGGAATGGATAAAGGGAAAAGAAAAATGGATAAAACAATGAAAAAAAAGAGGAATAAAGTTTTATGCGCTTCTGCCTTGTTTATCCCGAGCATAGTCCAAGCATGCCCTGTGTTTTCGACTCCTTATTCCCCTCTTGCTGATGCTCAATCTGAGGCAATAAGCTTCAGGTCTGCC
>JAHIIS010000154.1 GCA_018899075.1 Candidatus Omnitrophota bacterium
AAACTCTGCCTTGCAGGCGGCAGCTGGGTTCTGTTTCGCCTTTCGGGGACAGAGCCGCTTTTGCGCATCTACGCCGAATCGAGTAGTTTAGCAAAAACAAAGAGGCTTATCGCTGAAGGAAAGAGGGCACTCAGTCTTTAGAAATGGACAAACACCTCATCCGCAATTTTTCCATAATCGCCCACATAGACCACGGCAAATCCACCCTGGCCGACAGGCTCCTGGAATATACCGGCACGGTAGAGAAGCGGGAATTCCGCGAGCAAATGCTTGACACTATGGACTTAGAAAGAGAGCGGGGGATTACCATCAAGGCATCGGCAGTAAGGCTGTTATATAAAGCAGACGACGGAGTTGAATATGTGCTCAATCTTATCGATACCCCCGGCCATGTAGATTTTACTTATGAAGTTTCCAAATCTTTGGCGGCTTGCGAAGGCGCGCTTCTGGTAGTTGATGCCTCCCAGGGAGTAGAGGCGCAAACGGTAGCCAATCTCTATATGGCAATGGAGCACAATCTAAAGATTATTCCGGTAATTAACAAGATTGATATGGCCTGCGCCAATGTGCAGAGAGTGAAAGCTCAGATTTCAAAAATCTTAAAACTAAATCCTGAAGATATAATCCTGGCCAGCGCCAAAGAGGGGATAGGCACAAAGGAAATTTTAGAAAGCATTGTCCGCAAAATCCCTCATCCCATAGGAGAAGACAAAAGCCCCCTGCAGGCCTTAATCTTTGATTCGGTTTTCAATACCTATAAAGGCGTTGTTTCTTATGTGCGGGTGGTTAATGGACATATCCTGCCCGGCATGAAAATTAAGATGATGGCTACGGATAAGCCCTATGAGATTGAAGAATTGGGCATTCTTGCCCCCACCAGGCAAACCCTAGTGCAAAGATTAGATTGCGGAGAGGTAGGCTACATTAGCTGCAATATCAGGAATGTCAAGGACATTGTTATCGGCGATACAATTACAGGTGCAAAAGTTGCGGCTGCTGAGCCTTTACCGGGTTACAGAAAATTTCAGCCTATGGTCTTCTGCGGCATCTATCCGGTCAACAACAAAGACTTTCCTCAGCTTCGCCAGGCTATGGAGAAATTACGCCTTAACGACGCCTCTTTTGTGTATGAGCCGGAGAGTTCAGTGCAGACAGGATATGGTTTTCGCTGCGGGTTCTTGGGCCTTTTACATATGGAGATAGTTCAGGAGCGCCTGGAAAGAGAGTATAACCTCAATTTAATCTTGACTGTCCCCAACGTAGTTTATAAAGTAAGAAAAATCGACGGGCAGACATTGGAATTGGATAGTCCCGCTAAATTTCCTCCCCCCCAGGAAATTGCCGATTTTCAAGAGCCGTTTATCCGCGCCTTTATAATGCTGCCGGCGCAAAATATGGGGGAGATTATGGAACTGGCCCAGAGCCGGCGGGGCAAGTATTTAAGCACAGAGTATTTAAGCGAGGATACGGTAAAATTGGTTTATGAACTGCCTCTGGCAGAGGTCATTGTCGATTTTTACGACCGCATTAAGTCTCTTACCCGGGGCTACGGTTCTTTGGATTATGAACTAAAAGGTTATCAATCGACCAGATTGGTTAAGCTGGACATTCTGATTAACGATAAAGTTTGCGATGCACTTTCTTCTATCGTGCACAAGGATAAGGTCCAGGCAAAGGCAAGAAGGCTTGTAGAAAAGATGAAGGAGCTGGTGCCCCGTCAGTTATTTCAGGTGGCAATCCAGGCAGCCCTGGGCACGCAGATAATTGCCCGCGAAACCGTTCGGCCCTTAAAGAAACACGTTACCGGTAAATGCTATGGCGGGGATATAACCCGCAAACGCAAGCTCTGGGAGAAACAAAAAGCGGGCAAGAGACGAATGAAGCAGTTTGGTAATGTCCAGATCCCCCAGGAGGCCTTTATGGCCGCTTTGAAAATCTAGTCGCTAGTCGCTTGTCGCTAGTATCTAGTAAAATATGGAAAGGAAAGATAATTGAAAGAAAAGTCTAAGAGATTAATCCGAGAGTATGCAGAGTCCCTATTAATTGCGGCAATCCTGGCTTTGATTATCAGGACTTTTATTGTTACCCCTTTTAAAATTCCCACAGGCTCCATGGAGCCGACGCTTATGCCCGGAGATAAAATCTTCGTCAACCGCTTCATTTACCGGATCCACCCGCCTCGACGCGGGGATGTAATTGTTTTTCGCTATCCGGAAAACCCGCGCCGGGATTTTATCAAACGTTTAGTTGCCTTTGAGGGCGAGACAACGGAGATAGATAACGGCAAAATCGTAATTAACGGCGAAATAGTCGATACGCCTGCGATTTTTCAAAAAATACATTATAATAACCGGGGCGCCTATGGGAAAGAGGGCGCGCAAATTACCGTGCCCCGCGATTGTTATTTCGTCCTGGGAGATAACACCGGCAGTTCCCGGGATTCGCGGTATTGGGGTTTTGTCCCGCGAAAACTTTTGCTGGGTGAGGCCTTTGTAATCTGGTGGCCGCCGCGCAGGCTGGGAAGGATTAAATAATGTTGAACTTACCCAATAAGCTCTCTATTTTTAGAATTCTGCTTATTCCGCTATTTGTCGCTACCATAATGTACTATACGCCGGAAAAGGATTTTTTGCGCCTGGCGGCTGTGGGGATATTCCTTCTGGCTATTTTTAGCGATGCCCTGGACGGTTACATTGCCAGGGTGAAAGGCGAGCGCACAAGACTGGGAACATTCCTTGACCCTTTAGCGGATAAACTCCTCTTGATTACGGTTTTTATTTGCCTTTCCATAGTTAAGACTTTGCCGCCTGAGTTTAAGCTCGCTCCCTGGATAGTTATCATCGTAGTCAGCCGCGATGCCATTATTGTTTTAGGCTCGGCAATTATTTTTATGGCTTCCGGAAAGCTGAATGTTTCTCCCACTATTTTAGGCAAAATTACCACGTCCTTGCAGATGGGGACAGTGCTCGCAGTATTGTTGCAACTGAAGATTTTTTCTCCTATAATGTATACAATGATTTTCTTTACAGTGTTATCGGGTTTAGACTATATCAGGATTGGCAGCAGGCTGTTTGAGCAAAACAATAAACAACACCCCCAGACTACAAACTAAAGAAACCAGATTTTTAAAATACTATGTTAATTTTAGCGATAATCCTTTCCTATTTGTTAGGTTCAATTCCTGTAGGATATATCCTGGCCCGGCTTTTAAAAGACATCGATATTCGCCGCTACGGCAGCGGCAATTTCGGGGCCACCAATGTTTTCAGGGCGGTATCTCCAGTAGCAGGGGTGGTAGTGCTCGTTTTGGATATGCTTAAAGGTGTAATTGCGGTAATTGTGATTGGCGATTTCCTACTGCACAGTTTACCCCAGCTTGACCAGGTTCTTGTCCGCTTATCTTTAGGGCTTGCCGCTGTTTGCGGACACAACTGGACGGTCTTTTTGAAGTTTAAGGGTGGCAAAGGAGTAGCTACTACAGCGGGAGCATTGCTTGGCTTGAGTTTTAAAATACCACAATTAGGCCTGATTGCGGTGTTTTGCCTGGGCGTTTGGGTATTAGTAGTCTTAATCACCGGCTTTATTTCTTTAGCCTCCATTGTAGCCTCTCTGGCGTTACCTCTTTTCATGTTAGTTTTTAATCAGCCATTCAGGCTACTTATCTTTGGAGTTGTGCTTTGTCTATTTGTGGTGTATCGTCATAAAACCAATATTCGCCGGTTGCTAAGAGGTGAAGAAAAGAAAGTCTTTGACAAAACTCTAACTATATGATATACTTAGGACAAAGCCCCTTTGGGCAATTTTTTTCCGCAGTAATTAAATAGTTTTAAAAAGTTTTGACTAATCCTGGAGAGGGGAAATGCGTGATATCCTGTTTAAAAACTTGACTTCGCAAGACCACCATCGCAGGGACATCCTGTTTTCGGAACACGTTGTGCGAAATGGAGTTACAACCAAGACCGAAAAGCATTTTATCTATTTCGTCCGCGACCACGCATTTTTAGATAATCCGGGAGAGCTGGAGGCCTGGATTAAAAAATATGTCAGTAAAGGACCCCGCCTGAAAGACCTCTCAGTCTTGAAGGATTATGATAGTAAAATCGGGGAAGAAAAATTTGAAGTCAAGCTCGCGGGAAACCTCTATGTCTTGCGCGAGCAGGATATATTTAATGTCGATTTTACTCAGATATTTAAAATAGACCGCAAGGGCGAAAAGCTTAAAGGTATATTATAAGGAATAACTCGTAAGGCGCAAATAAAGGTCGGGTTTGCATCCCTGAGGTCCCCCTCCTTGCAAACTCGGCCGCTGCGCCTTTTTTATATTTCTAAAATTTCATTTGCAAATAAAAAAAAGCTTTGTTATAATTAAATGGAGCCCAGACTCATGGAACGAGACGAGGATAACCAATGACGAAGAAGCGTTTGGTCTTAACTTTCCCGCCGGACCTGGTGGAACAGCCGGTTACTTACCATCTGATTAAGGACTATGACCTGATGGTCAATATCCTTCGGGCCAATGTCACCCCGGATGAGGAGGGCAGGCTCGTTATAGAGCTCAGCGGGGAGAAATCTGCAATAGATAAAGGGATAAAATATCTTTCCGGGCTGGGCGTAAAGACTCAACCGGTAGCCCAGGATGTAAAGTGGCACAAGGAAAGGTGCGACCATTGCACTGCCTGCATACCAATCTGCCCTACGCAAGCCTTATCCCTGGACCGCAAGACCATGCAGGTCTCTTTTGACAATAAAAAATGCATTATGTGCGGTCTTTGCGTGCCTGTCTGCCCTTATAAGGCCATTGAAATATTATTTTAATAAACGCACATATCGCAGCTGGGTGGAGGATAAAGACCTGCTGAGCTTCAGGGTGAAGCTCGGTGAAAGCGACCTCTTTATTCGCGCAGCTCGGCCTTTATATTCCGAGGCCCGGCAGTGCCTGCGCTGTCAGCGCAGGCTTATTCAAGATTATATTCGAAAGAATCCTGAATTTGGCACTTCTCTTGCGCCTTATTCTATAAAAGACAGGGCGCCCGATATTGTCCGGGAAATGGCGAAGGCCTGCTCTTGCGCCGGCGTAGGGCCGATGGCCGCGGTAGCCGGAGCCGTTGCCGAATATGTAGGCAAGGATTTGCTCAGATATTCTTCAGAGGTAATTGTGGAGAACGGCGGAGATATCTTTATGAGAACCAATCGAATAAGAAAAGTCGGTATTTTTGCCGGAAAGTCTGCCTATACCGCAAAGTTGGCTTTAGAGATTGCGCCTGAAGGTATCCTGGGAATTTGCACTTCCAGCGCCACGGTAGGCCCTTCTTTGAGTTTTGGCAAGGCCGATGCCGCAGTGGTTATTTCCAATTCGGCCATTTTAGCCGATGCCTGGGCTACGCGCCTGGGAAATATGGTTAAAACGGCAGATGATATAGAGAAAACATTGAATTTTGTTAAAGATAAGCCCGAAATTAAAGGAACGGTAATCATCGTTGGCGATAAGATCGGAGTGTGGGGAGAAGTTAAACTAGTCGCTAGTATTTAGTCGCTAGTATCTAGTGAGAATAAAAAATATAAAAGATTTCAAAGATATAAAAATTGGGAAAATAGGAATTGCTAAATTTAACTAGATACAAGATACAAGCGACGAGCGACTAATACCAGTAACCAAGGAGGCAAAGATGTTTAAGCGAATAGCCGAAGATATCCGCACAGCGTTTCGTGAAGACCCGGCAGCCAGGAATGTAATAGAGGTGCTTCTGTGCTATCCGGGCTTGCATGCTATCTGGATGCACCGGATTGCGCATTTGTTCTGGCGCTATAGATTAAGGCTTTTAGCGCGGTTGATTTCGCATGTCTCCCGTTTCTTAACTGGAATTGAAATTCACCCCGGGGCAAAGCTCGGGCGCAGATTTTTTATTGACCACGGAATGGGCGTAGTTATTGGCGAGACTAGCGAAATTGGCAACGATGTTTTGATGTATCAGGGTGCGGTTTTGGGTGGAACGACCCGCGAGAAGAAAAAGCGCCATCCCACGATCGGCAACAAGGTAATAATCGGCGCAGACGCTGTAGTCCTGGGGGCAATTGAAGTCGGCGACGGCGCGAGAATAGGTTCGGGCTCGGTAGTGGTTAAACCTGTGCCGGCCGGCGCAACAGTGGTGGGTGTTCCGGCCCGAATAGCCGAAGTCAAAGAACCCAAGGTCAAACCTTTGATTGACCTTGAGCACGGAAGGCTCCCCGACCCTGTAGCCGAAGCGGTAAATATTCTGTTAAAGAAGCAAGAGGCGCTTGAGGAAAGAATAAGAAAACTCGAGAATAAATGAATAGAATAATTATTTTATTCATTTACTTTTTTTTCTGTCTTGGCGTATGCGCTGCGCAGCCCCCGGAAATCGCAGAGAAGGAACAGGCAATAAAAGAGACTCTTCTTATTGCTTCGGCTGCCCAATCCAGAGTATTGAAAATCGGCCTGGTTGA
>JAHIIS010000155.1 GCA_018899075.1 Candidatus Omnitrophota bacterium
AAAGATAAAAGATTTAATTGCCCGGGGCTTTACCTACCAGGTAAATTATACTTTTAAGCTTAAATTCTCTTTTTCCGGCCCGCCCGCGGCTTTGTATTCTAATTTAAGAAGCAATCAAAGTGTCTCTTATTCGGCTTTTATCAAGGTAAACCATAAAAAGGGGCCAGGCCCCTTTTATATCCTTTCCTTTTCGCCGGAACTTTTCTTTAGAAAAAAGGGAGACAAGATTTGCGTGCGGCCGATGAAAGGCACAGCCGACAGGGGTAGAGACTTAAAGGAAGATAGTGAAATTGCCGGGCAGCTTAAAAACTGCCCTAAGAACAGAAGCGAAAATGTAATGATTGTGGATTTGCTGCGTAGCGATTTAGGGAGAATCTCAGCCACAGGCAGCGTAAAGGTCCCCCGTTTATTTAATGTGGAAAAGTACGAGACACTTTTTCAGATGACTTCGGATATAGAAAGCCGCTTGAAGGGGCGCGGTCCGGCTTTTGATATATTCAGCCGTATTTTTCCCTCCGGCTCGGTAACCGGAGCTCCCAAGATTAGGACTATGGAAATAATCAGGCAGCTGGAGAGAGAGCCGCGCAATGTATATACCGGAAGCATCGGTTTTTTCTCGCCTAAAGAATCCGCCACATTTAACGTAGCTATCCGCACTCTTTTAATCGATAGCCGCAGGAAAACAGCAGAGATGGGCGTAGGAAGCGGCATCGTTTATGACTCTGACCCCGAACGGGAATTTGCCGAGTGCCGCTTAAAGGCAAATTTTTTAATTAAGAAGCCTGAAAAGTTCCAGTTGATTGAGACTATGCTCTGGCAATCTCGACCATACCCGTCATTCTGTAACGGGTATGTGCTAATAAATGAGCATTTGCAGAGGTTGAAAAATTCGGCCGAATATTTTGGTTTTGTTTATAAAAGAGAAAATATCCTAGCAGCCTTGGCCGCCATGGCAGGGCGTTTTAAAAGAAGCGCTTATAGAGTGCGCCTGCTTTTGTTTAAAGACGGAGGCATTAAGTTGGAGCCGTCTTTGTTCCAGTCGCGGCGCGATACAGAGTTGAAGGCCTATCTTTCCGCAAAGAGGACTCAGGCTCAAGAACCTTTCCTTTATCATAAGACCACCTGCCGCAAAATCTACGACGAAGAATACAAAAGATGCAGGCGGCTGGGCTTTTACGAGGCCATCTTCGCTAACGAAAAGGGGGAGATTACAGAAGGCGCAATCTCCAATGTCTTTATTAGAAAAAACGGAGGACTTTATACGCCGCCGGTAAGGTGCGGGCTTTTGGATGGCGTGTACAGGAGATATATGCTTTACTCAGGCAGATTTCCGATCAAAGAAAAAGTCCTTTTTAAAGAAGACCTCATAAATGCCGGGGAAATTTATTTGACTAATTCAGTTAGAGGGTTGGTGAAGGTGCGTCTTGAAGCCAAAAATCATTGATTCGCATTTTACGGCTTTCTGGGGGGTATTTTTAAACCTGGATTGTAATTTAAATTGCCGCTATTGCATCCAGAGGGTTTCTTTACCCCAAAAGCCCATAGCTTCTTACCAGGCCCGCACAGGAGGAGAGTGGGTGCGGGCGCTTAATGCCGTTTCAGGCCGCGCCCAGAGAAGGTTCTTGCGCCCCAGGCGCGTTAAAAAACTTTCTATTTTAGGAGGCGAGCCTACAGTCTTTGCCGATTTCCTCTATGTGATTAATGAGCTGGACAAGAACTGGAAAATCACCGTTACTTCCAACTTTGACTCGCCTTTCTTTGAACAGGATATTGGATTCTTTAAACAGATTAAACATAAGGCCAGGTTGAGGTTTAACGGCTCCCTGCATTTTATTCACACGCCGTTAGAAAAATTCATTGCCAATGTGCAAAAGCTAAAAAAGGCAAAAAT
The DNA here is from genome assembly GCA_018899075.1 of Candidatus Omnitrophota bacterium. Taxonomy (GTDB): domain Bacteria; phylum Omnitrophota; class Gorgyraeia; order JAFGHF01; family JAFGHF01; genus JAHIIS01. The sequence continues at coordinate 1,892 of JAHIIS010000155.1, forward strand.
TTCCGTGCACACGCTTTTTCTCGTTGCCCACCCTGCCTGTTTAGACAAAGCCCTTGATTATAAAAAGCGTCTTTTGCAGATACATCGCCGGGTAAAATTGCAGCGCTTTCTGGGATTTCATCAAGGCAAACTATATCCCGGGCAATCCGGCCCTAACACAGGAAAAGAACAGAAGGACGGCATCTGCGATTACGGGCTTTATCAGGAAGGATTTGGGCAAAAGCAAGCGCAGGCAATTCTTTGCCACAGCGATAAAGTCCTCATTGCCCCCAGCGGCGATATTTATAATTGCCATTATAAGGTATATACGGGGCACAAAGACAGATTAGGGAATCTTTTTGTCGATGGAGTGCGTGTGCGTATCCCCCGGGGATATTTTCTCTGCCAGGATTTTGGTTTTTGTAACCCTTGCGATTCCGAGGGCCACCTTTTTAAGTCCTTAAGGGGTGAGACGAAATCTATCAGCGCTGTTTAACCAGAGCCTCCACCACCAATCCACACCCCGGGGGTGTGGATTAAATTCGGCTTTAAAAATGGATAGTAGAAAGAAGAGAAAGTTAGCTGCGAGGATTGTCAGAAAATTGCGCAAGAAGGGATTTCAGGCCTATTTTGTCGGCGGCTGCGTAAGGGATATAGTGATGCGTAAAGTTCCCAAAGACATCGATATCGCAACCGACGCCGGGCTCACCCGGATAGAAAAGATTTTTCCGCGCAAGACCTATCCCGTGGGCGCACGGTTCGGCACCCTGCTGGTGGTCGAGGACAAAATGCCTTTCCAGGTCTCTACTTTCAGGGGTAGGCGAGGCAGGCGTTCTTTAAGTCTTTCGGAAGATGTAGGGATGAGGGATTTCACTATCAACGGATTAGCGTATGAGCCGCTAAAGAAGAGAATTATTGATTTGGTGGGCGCAAAATCCGATATCCGCAAAAAGAAGATTCGCGCCATCGGCGATGCTTCTTGCCGGTTTGCGCAGGACCCCCTGCGGCTTATCCGGGCAGTCAGGTTTGCCGTTACTCTCGGGTTTAGCATTGACGATAAGACTTTTCAGGCCGTCAAAAAGATGGCCGGATGTATAAAAAGGGTAAGCGCCGAGCGAATCCGCGACGAATTAATCCTGATATTTACCAGCCCCAATCCCTCTCTGGGATTAAACCTGCTCGATGAGACCGGACTCATAAGGCATATCTTGCCGCAGATAGACTCACTTAAAGGAGTGGAGCAGCCCCGCGCTTTCCATCCCGAAGGAGATGTATTTATCCACACTCTATTGATGTTGAAGCAGCTAAAAAGTCCGTCTCTGCTGTTAGTCTTCGCCTGTCTTTTTCACGACATCGGAAAACCCGCGACACGTCAGGTAGCCGAGCGCATCAGATTCAGCGGGCACGATAAACTGGGGGCGAGAATGACGGATAGAATACTGAAGAGGCTTAGATTTTCTAATAAAGATAGAGAAAATATCGTGGCTTGCGTGGAAAACCATATGCGTATGATGGAGGCGCCGAAGATGCGCGAGGCTACTTTAAAAAGGCTCCTCACCCGCCCTACTTTTGATGTAGAACTTGCGCTTCACCGCATCGATTGTATTGCCAGCCACAAAGATTTAACAATATGGCGCTTTTTAAGAAAGAAATGCAGAGAGTTTAAGAAAAGGCCGGTAATCCCTAAGCCCCTTTTAAACGGTTACGAATTAATAAAAATAGGCTTTACTCCTGGGCCGATTTTTGGTAAAATCCATAGACAAATGGTAGATATGCAGCTGGAAGGAAAACTTACCGGCAAATCCCAGGCCAGAAGTTGGGTAAAACAGTATTTTCGTCATTGCGAGGAGCCGAAGGCGACGAAGCAATCCCAAAAAAAGATTGCTTCGCTTCGCTCGCAATGACCGGGAGAGCGAACATGGCTAAATTGAAACACGATTTTATTAAGGAAGACCCCTGGCGCATCTTCAGGATTATGAGTGAATTTGTAGAAGGGTTTGAGGAGCTCTCCGATATCCGCAAGGCGGTTTCTATTTTCGGCTCCTCCCGGGTCAAGCCCCAGAGCCCTTATTATAAGCTGGCGCAAAAGTCGGCCGTGGTTTTCGCTAAGGCCGGTTACGCAATTATTACCGGCGCCGGCCCGGGAATAATGGAAGCGGCAAATAAAGGCGCAAAAGATGCCGGGGTTGAGTCTATCGGCTTGAATATCCTTACCCCCATTCAGCAGAAGCCCAATGAATACCTCACCCGATTATTGGAATTCAGATATTTCTTTTGCCGCCGCGTAATGTTTGCTAAATACAGCCAGGCCTGTCTTATCTTTCCCGGAGGATACGGAACGATGGATGAGTTCCTGGAGGCGATTACCCTGATTCAGACCGGCAGAATGCAGCCCCGCCCGGTAATCCTGTTCAATAGAAAATACTGGCAGGGCCTCTTAGACTGGTTTAAAGGTACGCTGGTTAAAAATAAAATGGTCGATGTAAAAGATTTACGCATCTTCAATGTAGTGGAGACACCGCAAGAGGCCTTGAAAATAGTAAATGGTTCGACAGGCTCACCACCCTTCGAACCATCCTGAGCAAAGTCGAAGGATGGATATACCGGATAATTCGGATTATCGGGAAGAACCTTTAGATTTTTCGCGCCCGCTTCATTTGCGCAGATTTCCCTATTGCGGCGAGACCTTAAGCACTGAAGAGGTAAGAGATTTTCTCATGCCGCAAAGCAACACTTTTGTTTGTCCGAATTGCAGAAAGAAGTTGAATATTCATGAACTGGGAAGTGATATCTAGGTTAAAATCAGCTGAAAATTACAGAAAGGTTGCCGATGAACGAGGAAGCTAAGAAGAAAAAGATTAATCGCCTGACGCTTAAAGAGGTGGAGAAAAAGATACAGGAGGTTCAGGAAAAGATGGGCGGCCTTACCTCATCCTTCGCCCGGCACCTGTTGAAGAGGAAAGAACAATTATCAGGAGCAGACAATGCAGGAAATACATAAGCCCCGTTTAAGTGAGTTCGCTATAGTTGCTTTGACTCTGGGGATTATATCTTTTATTCAACTGGCGGGAATTGAGAAGGCAATTGCGGCAATTGTCTTTGGAATTCTTTCCTTAAAAAGGATTGCTGCGCCGCAAAGTAATTGCAAAGGAGAGGGTATGGCCGCTGCCGGCATTGTCCTTGGTATAATCTACGCCATTATCGCCGGCATAGCCTTATTTGCCTTAGTAAAGAATCCTGCTCTTTTAGAGCAGATTCTAAAGAGGTCTTTACCTCGTTAAAAAGGGAGTAAACCAAAAAGGAAAATGAAGACGATTCGGGAGATTAACGAAAAGATAAAGAAGGGGAAAGCAGTTGTAGCCACTGCCGAAGAGATTATCGACCTGGTGGATAAAAAGGGCATAAGAGAAACAGCGAGAGTCGTGGATGTGGTGACCTGCGGCACCTTTGGGCCGATGTGTTCCTCGGGGGTATATTTGAATATCGGCCATTCTAAACCCAAGATAAAACTGGGAGGCGGGCGCGTCTATCTTAACGACGTGCCTGTTTATACCGGTTTTGCCGCCATGGATATCTATCTGGGGGCTACCGCTTTACCCGACGAAGACCCGCGCAACAAAGTATATCCCGGCACCTTCAAATACGGCGGAGGTTATGTAATCGGAGAACTGGCGGCCGGCAAAGATGTAGCCCTCAGGGCCCACGCTTACGGCACGGACTGTTATCCGCGCAGAGAATTAGAGACGCTGATTAATATCAAAGATTTAAATGAAGCTGTGCTTTTTAATCTCCGCAACTGCTACCAGAACTATAGTGTAGCCGTTAATATGAGCGAGCGGATTATTTATACCTATATGGGCGTGTTAAAACCCCATCTGGGCAACGCCGCTTATTGCAGCGCAGGCCAGCTTTCGCCTCTTTTAAATGACCCCTATTATAAGACTATCGGCGTAGGCACGAAGATATTCTTGGGCGGGGGAGTGGGCTTTGTGGCCTGGCATGGCACCCAGCATAACCCCGGCGTTAAGCGCAAGGAAAACGGCACGCCTTCGCAGGCGGCAGGCAGTCTTGCGCTTATCGGCGACCTGAAACAAATGAGCCCAAAATGGCTGGTAGGCACCACGATGTATGGATACGGAGTTACCTTGACGGTAGGCATCGGCATACCCATACCTATCCTTAATGAAGAAATATGTCAATATGCTGCGGTGCGCGATGAAGAAATCTACACCCAGGTAGTCGACTATGGCCAGGCCTATCCTCAAGGAACGGACAAGGCGTCTTTAGGCGAGGTAAATTACGCTCAATTGAAAAGCGGCAGGATAAAGGTGCAGAATAAAGAAGTCCCCACCGGCAGTTTATCCAGTTACTCCAGGGCTTGCGAGATTGCCGGCATTCTTAAAGAGTGGATTGCCAGAGGGGAATTCCTGTTAACCGAGCCGGTTGCCTCTTTGCCCGGCGCTGAATCGGGATACCGCTTCAGGCCCTTAAAAGAAAGACCGCTAAAAACTTAGGACCGTTTCTCAATAAAAACTTACTACCGTTTTCCAAATCAATCGGGAAGCTGCCCCAAACGCAATCGGGAAAGTGTCCCCCCCTCCTTAAAGCTCGAAACCGGAGATAAGAAAGTGAAAATATTGGGAATATTGGGTTCGCCCCGCAGGGGCGGCAATTCAGAGTTACTTCTGGATAAGGCCTTAGAAGGAGCAAATTCAGTCGGGCTGGATACGGAAAAGATTGTCTTGAATGAATTAAAGTTTTCACCCTGCCAGGAATGCGGCGGTTGCGCAAAAACCGGCAGGTGCGTTATTAATGACGATATGCAGATTGTCTATAAGAAATTAAACGAAGCCAGCGCAATAATTTTAGCATCGCCTATTTTTTTCGGCAGCCTCCCGGCGCAGGTAAAGGCAATGATTGACCGCTGTCAATGCCTGTGGGTGGCAAAATGCGTCTTAAAAAAAGGTAGGGGCCTTAGGGCAAGAAAAGGGTATTTAATTCTGGTGGGCGCTACCGACAGAGATAGTTTTTTCAAAAATGCCGAAAGTATAGTCAAAAATTTCTTCGGCGTTTCGGACGTAGAATTTAAAGGGAGCCTTTATTGCCCCAATGTCGACAGAAAAGACGGGATATTAGAGCATCCGGATTATCTGAAGCGGGCCTTTGAGCTGGGCAAGCAAGTATGAAGAGCCCCCTTTTTTTAATCATAACTTTTTCT
>JAHIIS010000156.1 GCA_018899075.1 Candidatus Omnitrophota bacterium
ATTTTATCGCTTTTCATCTTTTACTCCTTTTTTCTCTAATCCCTTTTGGGTTAAGCTATTGACATCTCTTTGAGATTTAACAGGAACCGTTTTGACCGGATTTAGAGAATAATCGGGAGGAAAACGGTTCTCTGGGCAATGGTATTATATCACGGCGGTGACAAAAGTCAACTACATTCCTTTATAAACTCTTGGGACACGATTAGTTATGGAACAGACTATTTCATAAGGGATGGTCCTGGAAATACGCGCAATCTCTTCAACGCGCATCTGGGCCTGCCTCTGGCGGCCAATCAATACTACTTCATCGCCAACCTTTACTCCCTTAATATGCCCTACATCCACCATAGTCTGGTCCATCGTCACCTTACCCGCTACGGGCGCCCTCTGGCCCCTAACTAAAACAGAGGCGCGATTGGAAAGGATGCGTCCATAACCGTCGGCGTAACCAATGGGCAAAGTAGCGATGCGGGTTGCTTTTTCGGTAATAAAAGTGCGGCCGTAGCTGATTGAGCGGCCGGCCGGCACATCCTTCAAATAGACAATCCTTGTCCTCAGAGACAAAACCGGCTTCAATTTTAATATTCTGGCGAAACTGCGCTTGGGGTATATACCATAAACAATAATGCCCGGGCGCACCAGATTAAAATGGGACTTCTTCAAATCCACCAGGGCGATGCTGTTCGCCGCGTGCCTGTAATGAAACCGGATATCTTCCCGGCCTAATTTTTTTAATAAATTCTCAAAGGACTTAAGTTGATAATTGGTGAAAAAATTGTCTCTGGAGGCGCTGGCGAAATGCGTATAGATACCCTCCATCTTAATATGTTTCATCTGCGCCAGCCCCTTCACAACATTAAAGGCTTGTTCGTGCCAGACGCCGATTCTTCCCATTCCCGTGTCTATTTCAATATGCACAGGCACGAGCTTGTTGAGGGCCTTTGCTTTATTATTTAATCTGCGGGCCAGCTCCTTATTGCAGACAGTCAAAGTAACATCGTAATCTAAAGCGTGATTCACTTCCTGCGGCAAAATCGCGCCCAGAACTAAAACCGGCAACTTTATCTTCTCTCTTCGCAGGGCAATGGCCTCATCTAAAGAAGCTACACCCAGATAATGGACGCCCAATTGTTCCAGGGTCCTGGCCACTTCAATCAAGCCATGGCCATAGGCGTTGGCCTTGACCACCACCATAATCTTCGGGGAGGGCGGCTGTCCCTGCCCCACCAGCTTCTTTATCTGCCTTAAATTGTGCCTGATGGCAGCTAAATCTATCTCCGCCCACGTCGGCCTAGATGTCACGGCTAAAAGCTCCCTGTTTCTGTGTAATGTAAAACATCCATTATGCCTTCTTTACCTGACATGTTTTAGGATATAAATAAAGAGGAACGAGACTATCTGTATCGTCAACTTTACCCGTTCGAAAACGTTCAAGCGCCAGAGGAACCGCCTGCGAGGCCCTGGGATACCAGAACTTTTCCCCTGCAAAGACAGCTTTAATTCCTTTGGCCTTACGGATTTCTTCTCCATAAACTGAAATTGCGTCGCCCAGGAAAAGGACTTCCCCTTTTAATTTTTTCAGCAACTCCGCAATGGGTAAAAGGAGGTAGCCGGACTTGCGTATAACTTTTCCATTTCCTGCCCCGTTAGAAAATCCTTTTTTAACGGGGCGTGCCTGATATAGACAGGCATAAACTTTATTCTGTCTGGCATCGACAATCGGGCAGACTTGCAAAGGCAGAGAAAGTCTTCGATTTATAACGGCGCGCGCATTTTGCGCCAAAATATCCAGAGAAGGAACAGCCACTACGGGCTTCTGTAAAACATAGGCTAAGCCCTTAATTGTAGTTATCCCGATGCGCAAGCCGGTAAATGAACCGGGCCCCTTGCTTACGCAGAAGCCGTCTATCTCTTTTAAAGAAACCTTAGCCCTCTTTAACATTTTATCTATCAGGCAGGCCAGTTGCGCGGAGTGCCTCCTGTCCAGTTGCCTGTGCGTCCGGCTTAAAACCTTATTATCCTGCGCCACCGCCAGACTCAAATATTTACTTGAGGTATCTAAATATAATATCTTCATAGCGCTTGTCGTGGGCGAAGAACTTAAATTCCCTTTTATTCTCCCCCTGAATAGTTAAATCGATTTGCAGATAATCGGGCAAAAGCATCCGCATTTTCTCCGCCCATTCGATTACGCAAACCCCCTTATCGAATAAATACTCCTCAACGCCTAAATATTCGATGTCCTTTATTGTATCCAGGCGGTATAAATCAAAATGGAAAAGTGGAATCTTCCCGCTATATTCTTTGATTAATACAAAAGAAGGGCTGGAGACACTTTCTCTTTGCTTAACCCCTAATCCGGAGGCTATGCCTTTGACCAGCGTCGTCTTTCCCGAACCAAGCTCCCCTATAAGGCCCAGGACATCGCCTGCCTTTAAATGTCTGCCCAGCTGCCCGCCCAGCCTGATTGTCTCTTCTGCCGAATTGGTTACGATTTTCATCTAAAAATGCCTGAAACCCTTTTGTTTTAAAGAGGAAACCCTTGCCTCTTTATCGATAAGGGCCAGGCCCCTTTTTCTTTCTACAATCTTGCCTATACAGGTAATGGGGAATTTATCCTTAGTGTAGAATTTACGCGCAGAATCTAAAGATATAGTAAATAAAAGCTCGAAATCCTCTCCTTCATAAAGGGCCTTTTTCAGGGACGCGCCCCTTGATGTGGGAATTGACTCTTCAAAGATAATTGCGCCCACCCTGCTCTGTTCGGTTATTCTCTGCAAATCAGAAGCGAGCCCGTCGGATATGTCAATCAAGGCTGTCGGCCTAAATCTTTTGATTATTTCCTGCGCCTCTTTAACGCGGGGAATAAAGTTGAATTGTTTTAATCTTCTTGAACCGCCCAAAGTGCCGGTAACAAAGATTAAATCGCCGGGCCTTGCCCCCGAGCGTAAAGTCAAATTGCCTTTTTTTACCTCCCCGGCCAATGAAACGCATAAAACAATCTTCTCTGCCCGGACCGTATCCCCGCCGACGATATTTATCCCGAATTCTTCAGCCAGGGCATACATCCCGCGCATAATCTCATCCACCGCCCGCAGGGAGAGCCCTTTCGGAAAACCTAGCGAGACTACGGCGTATTTAGGAACGCCGCCCATCGCCGCAATGTCACTGATATTTACCGCCAGGGCCTTTCTCCCGATCTGGGCAAAGGTCGCCTCTTTGCGCCGGAAATGCACCCCTTCAACGAGCATATCCGTAGTAAAGAGGAGATATTTATCCTTCGTATAGGAAATTACCGCCGCATCGTCGCCGATGCCGCAAATCACAGACTTATCGCACTTAATCTTCTTGGCAATACGTCCAATCATTCCAAATTCTCCAATCTGTTTTAACGCCTTCATCGCAACTCCTTCAAACTAGCCTTGTACGGCTTGCGCAAGATGCCGCGTTCGGTAACGATCGCCGAAATCAGGCGATGCGGGGTAACATCAAAAGCCGGATTGCACACCTTGACATTCCTGGGGGCA
>JAHIIS010000157.1 GCA_018899075.1 Candidatus Omnitrophota bacterium
CTTGTTATCGGAATGATTCCGGGGAGGATGCGCACATTGACCCCAACCTTTTTTGTTCTTTCCAGGTATTCGAAATAGTCCTTGTTATCGAAGAAAAGCTGCGTTATCACAAATTCACCGCCGGCGTCTATCTTAATCTTCAGGTATTTTGAGTCGGTTTCCTTGTCCGAGCAGTCAATGTGCCCTTCGGGAAAGCCGGCCACGCCAATGCTGAAGGAATTTCCGTGAGCGCGAATTAGTTCAATTAGCTGATAGCAATACTCAAGGCCATCAGGCGCAGGCTTCCATTTTGTTTGGCCTTCCGGCGCATCTCCCCGCAGGGCTAAAATATTAAGGATATTTCTTCTTTTCATTTCCTCCATAATAACTTTTAATTCCTTCCGGCTATGCCCAACACAGGTAAAGTGATGCATCACCGGGACATTAAAACGTTTCTGGAGCTCATCAACAATCTCCATTGTCTTCTGTCGCGTGCTTCCCCCGGCCCCATAAGTTACCGAAAACCAGTCGGGCGCAAGGCCGGCAAAAACAGCGGCAGTTTCATAAAGTTTAATCTCGCCTTTTTCGGTCTTTGGCGGGAAAAACTCAAAAGAACAGGTTCTCTTCTTTTCCTTTAAAATATCCGCTATCTTTCTTATCATTTTACTCCTTTCCTGCGCTCCACTTCACTGCTGACTTCCTGATTAATGGAAACCAGTTCTTTCTCCATCGGCTCAAGGACCTCTCTTACCTCAAGAATAAATCTATCGTCCTTAATGTCCTTAAGATTTATTTCTACATTTAACAGGGCTGACTGAAAAGCGCATTCTAACAACATAGCGCCAATACCTACGTCGGTGATTAAGTTGGCATTGCCTTTCTGCGCCAGGGGCAAACAAAGTTTGACAGCCCGGTGCGCATCTTTGCAAACCTGAAGAGGCACGGCTGTTGCTTCTTTTAAAGCCTGTTCAATCTTCTTCTGGCGCTCCCGGCCTCTGGGTAATTTCACGGCATCGGAAAATTTCTTGTAAGCCCTGGCGTCTTCAGAACATAAACTATTGAAGTCCTCGCGAAGTTCTTCGCAATGATTTAAGATGCCGGCCATCTCTTGTTCAACTGCTTTGTATTTGTCTTTTCCTATTGTAAAGTTTGCCACCTTGCTCAATAGAGCAGCGCCTATTGCGCCGGCCAATGCCGCCGCGCTTCCACCGCCGGGCGCAGGTTTTCGGCTGGCCAAATCATCCAGATACTTCTTTAAAGATTCTCTATACATCTTGATTGATTCCTTTGTCTCCAAATCTGATCCTCGGGGACACTTCTCCGATTGAGTTTGGGGCACTTCTCCGATTGAGTTGAGAAACGGTCCTATTTATTTACTAAAATAGTCCTACTGTGTTGCCGTTTTTGTCAATATCCACTTTTTCGCCGGCCGGATGAGTAGGCAGGCCGGGCATTGTGCGCATTGTTCCGCATAAAGGATATAAAAATCCCGCCCCCACAGATGCCCGCACATCGCGGATAGGCAAAGTAAATCCCTGCGGCCGTCCCTTTAATTTGGGGTCGTGTGAAAGAGAAAGGTGCGTCTTGGCCATACATATAGGCAGTTTATCGTAACCGAGTTTCGTATAAAGCGCAATACTTTTCTCGGCGGCATCTTCGTAATGGACGTCTCCTGCGCCGTAAATCTTTTTGGCAATAGTCTCAATCTTTTTCTTAATCGGCCAGTTGAGCGGATAGAGAAACTTGAAAGCGGATTTTTTCTCCGCAGCACGCACCACTGCCCTGGCCAAATCCGTTCCTCCTTTTGAGCCCTTTGCCCAGACTTCACTCAAAACCGCATCTTCTGCGCCTGCCTCTTTGGCCTTCTTGCGAATCAACTCTATCTCCCTTTTGGTATCGGTAGTAAATCTGTTTATCGCCACAACCACAGGCACGCCGAATAACTTCATATTTTCTATCTGTTTCTCCAGGTTGGAGCAGCCTTGCTCTAAGGCCTGCAGATTCTCCTGTAAAAGCGCGGGGTCTAAGGGCTTTCCGGCTACAACGGAGAATTTACTCGAATGCATCTTCAGCGCCCTGACGGTAGAGACCATAACCACGCAGTCGGGCTTAAGGCCGCTTACGCGGCACTTTATGTTGAAGAACTTTTCCGCCCCGCAGTCTGCGCCGAAGCCCGACTCGGTAACGACGTATTGCGAAAGCTTCAAAGCGATTTTGTCGGCGAGGATAGAGCTGTTGCCGTGGGCTATATTGGCAAAGGGGCCGGCGTGCACAAAACAGGGTGTATTCTCAAGGGTCTGCAGCAGATTGGGGCAGATTGCATCTTTAAGTAAAACCGCCATTGCCCCGGCTACCTTAATATCTTCGGCGGTAACAGGTTTGCCCTCTTTTGTGGTAGCCAACATAATCCGGCCCAGGCGCTTGCGCAAATCCTTAAGGCCAGAGGTTAGGGCAAGTATGGCCATCGCTTCGCTGGCCACAGTAATATCAAATCCACAGTCACGCTCAAAGCCGTCCTGCGGGCCGCCTAAGCCAATCTTTATATTTCTCAAGAACCTGTCCGAGACATCGACTACGCGCCGCCACATTATTGAGGCGGGGTCAATATTCAACGGATTCTTTTTGAAGACGGAATTATCCAGAAATGCCGCGCAGAGGTTATGTGCCAGGCCCACCGCGTGGACATCGCCGGTCAGATGGAGATTGAAGTCTTCCATCGGCACTACCTGCGAATATCCTCCGCCGGCCGCGCCCCC
>JAHIIS010000158.1 GCA_018899075.1 Candidatus Omnitrophota bacterium
ACAGGCTCCCTATAATATGGTGTTGGCTCAAAACTTACCAAATCTGCACGCGCATGGCAGGGAATCTATAATAAGTGTACCACAATTTGACCGCAAATGCAAGTACATGAGCGCGTCATCTAACCTGCGCCGCAAGCTCCCTACTTAAGGCCTGGCGGACTTGCGTATGAAGTTTATCCACTTCTGCCGCAGTTAAAGTCCGCTCAACACTGCAATATTCTATAGAAAAGCTTAGGCCTCGAAAGCCCGAGGGGATTTGTTCTCCAAAATACTGGTCAAAAAGCGTAACTTTTGCTACCAGATCCCTGCCAAATTTGTTGACCAACGAAACAATTTGTTCTGAATCGACCTCTTGCGGCACAATCAAGGATATATCTCTATATATCGAAGGAAACCGCACCAAAGGCACAAATCTCTTCTCCCGGCGAATATGCGCAAGGAGTTTATGCAACTGGAGCTTACAGGCGTAAACCGGACAGGATATATCAAATCTTTCTAAAATTTCTCTCTTTACCTCTCCCAAAAAGCCAAAATTGTCCTCCCCGAGCATCACGGCTGCACAACGGCCCGGAATAAAAGCGGGAAATGGTTCGACAGGCTCACCATCCTTCGAACCATCCTGAACAAAGTCTAAGGGTTGCCCCCGCGAAAAGCGGAAATTTTCTACGCCCAGCTTATTCAACAGAATCTCCACTATACCCTTGAGGTCAAAAAAGCAATACTCGTCTGACTTGCGCATCCAATTATCGCTTTTTTTGCCGGCTATGCCGATACACAAATTGGTGACTTCTTTTGTGCAAGCCCGGCCTGCTTTAAGGTAAATCCGGCTCAATTCAAAAAGTTTTAGATTTGTATTTTTGCGATTAATATTGGTAAGCAGGGCGTTCAACATTCCCGCAAGCAGGGTGGGACGCAAAATCTCCTGTTCGTAACTTAGAGGGTTCTTTACCGTTATTATATTATCGCCGGGCACATCTAATTTTCTCAAGGCCTGCCGGCTAATCAGGCTGTAGGTCATAATCTCATTAAGCCCAAGAGAAGAGAGGATCTGACGGACAGCGCTATAAGTTGCCTCGGAGAAAAGTTTGTGCCCTCCTGCGTAAGATAGATTTGGCATTAAGCGGGAAAGGTTTAAGGGAATTTTGTCATAGCCGTAAAGACGGCTGGTTTCTTCAATTAAATCTGCCTCCCGCGTAATGTCGCTGCGAAAGGAAGGAACGCTTACCGTGAGGCTCTCTTTAGAGTTACGGACGATCGAGAACTGGAGGTTGCGCAAAATCTCTCTAATTTGAGCCGGGGGCACTTCCACCCCTAACACCTCCCCCGCCTTTGCATAACGCAAGCAGACTTTATTTACCCGGCCCCTCTTTTTGCCTTTATCGATAAGGCGCCCGACTGTCACTGCTTTGGGGCTCTTGCCGGCCAATCTTTTTATTAATTCCGTGGCGCGCAAGGAAGCCGGATATACGCCCTCCAAATCCACGCCTCTTTCAAAACGGTAGGAGGACTGTGAGGCCAGCCCAAGCCTGCGGGAAGTATTGTGGATACTCAAGGGGTCAAAATAGGCGCTTTCCAGCAAAATAGCGGTAGTAGTATCACTAACCTCGCTATTCTCCCCGCCCATAATTCCGGCTATGGCCCGGGGACTAAATTTATCGGCGATTACCAGCACCGTAGGATCTAAATCTCTCCTCACCCCGTCAATTGTAACAATCTGTTCGCCTTCGCAGGCCGCTCTAACGATTATCCTGCGGCCCTGCAATTTATCCAAGTCAAAGGCATGCAGGGGCTGGCCAAATTCCAAAAGACAGAAATTGGTGATATCGACAATGTTATTTACGGGGCGCACGCCCATTACCTCAAGGCGTCGAATTAACCAGGCAGGGGAAGGGCCGACCTTTACATTCTTAATTACGCGGCCCACATACCGTCGGCAGAGCGATTTGGCCCGGATTTGAATCGGCAGGCTAAGGCCCGATGCGCCGCGAAAAGAAGGAGGCCTGGGAACCTTCAGTTTCTTGTCTGTAATTGCGGCTACCTCCCGGGCAATGCCCGTAATACTTAAACAGTCCGTGCGGTTAGGCGTAACCTCAATTTCCAGAATTGTGTCCTGGTCAAGCCTGGTTAGAGAGGTAACCTCCAATCCCGCCATCGTCAGTCTTTCCGCCAACACCCCGGGTGAGATGGGGATATCGACGTAATCTTTAAGCCAGTCAAACGATACTCGCATTTAAAATTGCCTCAAAAATCTTACGTCATTCTCGAAGAACAGGCGGATATCGGTGATGCCGTATTTTAACATCGCAATCCTCTCCACGCCCATGCCGAAGGCAAAACCCTGCCAGACTTCCGGGTCATATTTGACTGCGCCGAATACATTCGGGTCGACCATACCGGCGCCCAATATCTCCAGCCACCCTTTAAACGAGCAGACCCGGCAGCCGCTGCCGCCGCAGATAATACAGGAGATGTCTATCTCGGCGCTGGGCTCGGTAAAAGGGAAAAAATGGGGCCGGAAGCGCATGCGGATCTCCTGCCCAAACATCTCACGCACAAAAACAGAGAGAGTCCCTTTTAAGTCGGCAAAGGTGATGTCTTTATCTACAGCCAGCCCTTCTACCTGGTGAAACATAAAGGAGTGGCTCGCATCGGTAGCGTCGGGCCGGAATACCCGGCCGGGGGCAACAATCCTTAAAGGAGGCCTCTCTTTCTCCATCACTCTCACCTGCACGGGGGAGGTCTGGCTGCGCAAAAGCCTGCCGTTATCCAGATAAAACGTATGAAAGGTCTCGCGGGAGGGGTGGCCTTCGGGAATATTCAGAGCGGTAAAATTATAATAATCCGTTTCTATCTCCGGCCCCTCTACTGCTTTAAAGCCTAAGTTCATAAATATCCGGCTGATTTCCTCCATAGTCCGACTGACAGGATGAATGCTGCCCAGCTCCTTAAGAATCCCGGGCATAGTGATATCGATCCTGAGTTCATTCTCCTCTTTTTTCTTGCGCAATAAATCGTATTTGCCGCGCAGCGCCTCCCCCAATTTTCTTTTCAAAGTATTGGCTAATCTGCCGGCCTGGGGCCTGTATTTTAGCGCGAGTTGCGGAACAAGTTTAAGTAATTGCGCAAGCAGGCCGTTCCTCCCCAGATATTTAACCCTTACATTATTCAGCTCTTCTTGGGTTTCGGCCTTTTCTATCAGAATATGCGCCTCCTGCTCCATCTTCTCTATCTTCCTGCGCATACTTTTAATCTTTTGTGGAACCTTTTCCATCATCTAAATCTCCTTACAATCAGGTAAATGATTGCCAGGCCAAGAGCTATTGCCGGTAAAATTATACTTGCCTTAACCTTGCCCGCCTCTAAAGGATGATAAATCGCCTGCCCTTCCTGGATTATAATAATCTTTTCTGCGTGGATATCGGTATCGCCTCCGTGTTCGGGGCAGGAACGGTGAAATACGCCCCACACAGAAACCGTATCTCCTGTAAACCCATAGCCCCCTTTATACTTAATCCCGCCGGCCATATCCTTAGGGCAAAACACCCCTATGGCGTCGCTTTTATCCCGCACGTTGAGCCAGGCGAATCCTTCGCGAACCATTATGTCGCCGATTACCTCTCCTTTATAAATTACTGTTTCCCCGTCGTATTTTTCCGCTTCTTTAAATAATTCTTCGCTGGAAACGGCCGGGGCAGCGTAGGCATTAGCAGTTGACAGTAAAATCAAAATAAAAAATATAATTTTCTTCATCGTCCCCTCACCAGAGCAATGACTGTGCCCAAAAGAGCAAATACTGAAACAAACTCAAGCCTGCCCGCCCACATCTGGAATATATAGGTGAGCTTTAAGACTGCGGGCATCGAGGGCTGG
Organism: Candidatus Omnitrophota bacterium; assembly: GCA_018899075.1. Taxonomy (GTDB): domain Bacteria; phylum Omnitrophota; class Gorgyraeia; order JAFGHF01; family JAFGHF01; genus JAHIIS01. The sequence goes on from JAHIIS010000158.1 coordinate 3,871, forward strand.
GTTATCCCGCAGGAAAGCCCAACGTTGGCGCCGGCAGAGACCGATTCAAACAGAGCCAGCCTTAACGGGTAGCCCAAAGATATGCCCACCAGCGTCCCCAGCAAATACAAAAAGATATAGGCAAGCGTAATCAAGGCAACCTGCCTGATAACTTTTTCGCCTAACACTACGTCTTTAATATGGTGTATTTTGTCCATTACCACGGCGCTGCGCGGGAGCATCGTCCTTTTGATGTCCTGCAACAACGTGCGAAAGATTATCCCTATCCTCAGTATCTTAATTCCTCCGGCCGTAGAGCAGGCGCCTGCGCCTATAGCCATACATAAGGTAACGCCCATCAAAGATAAAGAGCTCCAGTGGCGGACAAATTGCTGGGGATGTATAGTCATATAACCCGTGCCCGTATGGGCGGAGATTACCTGATAGAACCCTTTGCGAAATAAACTCAAGGCGCCGGGATAAACTCCGCCGCAAGTGAGGCCCCATGCGGTTAGACTAAATAATAACATTGCAGAAATAAAGAAACTCACTGTCTCGATATTGCGAAAAATCTCTTTTCGCTTTCCTGCCCACAGGGCGTAATGCAAGCGAAAATTAAGGCTGCCCAAAAGCATAAGAGAAATAGTAATCAACTCAAAAGTAAAATTGTGATAATAAAGGATGTTCTGCGACTGGGGAGCAAAACCGCCGGTGTCCCAGGCGGCCATCGCCACCCATAACCCGTGCAAAAAAGACTTAGGCCCGGGCATACCGCAAGAGAACGCCGTAAAAGATAGGGCCAGCGTCCCCATCAAAAGATAGACCAGGCTTACCAGCCAGATAAAGCGGGCGGTCTGCACTACGTTGGGCAAGACCTTCTCGTCTCTGGCCTCGCCGATGTAAATAGGCAGGGCGCTGCCCGCCCCGCGAATGAGAAAAGTAAGAGCGACAATCATTATCCCCTGGCCGCCGATATACATCGTCAGATGGCGCCACATATTGTGGGCGTGCGAGAGGTGGTCTAAATCCTGCACCAGGGTCAGGCCCGTGGTGGCAAATCCGCTCATAGCATCAAAACAGGCGTCTAAAAAACTTGCCCAATGCCTGCTCAAATAAAGGGGAATCGCCCCAAAGAACATCGCCAGCAGCCACGACAAAGACACCACCACCATCCCGTGCTTCCAGGTCAGCTCTTTACGGGTAAAACAGAGAATTATCAGGACGTAGCCTGCGCTCAGGCAAAAAGAGGCGCCAATCACGAAATCCAGCGCCGCGGCTGTCTCGCCAAAACACACGGCGACCAAAAGCGGGATTAACATTAAAAGGCCCAGGCCCAAAATTATCCTGCCGCTGTATTGCCCGACAATCTTGATATCTTGAACTTGCGGACGCAGAATCATCTCCGCCCTCCGCCGATGAGCCAGGACAAACCCAGGGCGCAAGCCGTAATAAAAACGGCCATTGTAATCTCCGTAGCAATGCCTAAGACTACCCTCCAGATTTTTATAAGCCCTGTCTTTTTCATCTCAGTTTTCTGGATTAACTTTTAGGCACTTTGCCAATCAAGGCGTCCAATAGCTCCTGCTCATTTTCGATAGCGGTCACGGCAATAACGTCGTCCTTGGCCTGCAGGACGGTTTCTCCGTGGGGAATAATCACATCTTCTCCCCTGATAATTGAGACCAGCACCGAGGCGCGGGGGAGTTTTATCTCCGCAACCTGTTTATTTACACAGGGAGACTCGCCGTTCAAGTCCACTCTCACTAAAGCAAGTTTGCCGCGTTTAAAGGTCATCAGGGTAACCAAATCCTCCAGGGAGACTTCCTCTTCAATGATTTTGGCAATAATAGAGGTGGAATCTACGGCCACATCCACGCCGATTTCGTTAAAGGTGTGGGCATTTTTAGGGTCGTTTACTCTGGCCACCGTGCGCTTGACCTTGGAGGACTGCTTGGCTAACTGGCAGACCATCAAATTGACCTCATCACTTCCGGTTACCGCGGCCACCACATCGGCCCGGTTTATGCCGGCGTCTTCCAGATAACGGGAACTGCAGCCGTCCCCGTTAATCAGCAAGACATTATTCAGGTCTTTAGCGATTTCTTCGCAAGTCGCTG
>JAHIIS010000159.1 GCA_018899075.1 Candidatus Omnitrophota bacterium
TCTTACAACAACCCCCTTCAATCTTAACTGCCCTTTAGCAGATGCGGGGGAGCTGGTCGGATTCCAACATTGGCAGGATACGGGTTGAGCCGATTTTCGTCCTTAAATAGACGCCTCTTTTGTGGGCTGATGTGACTTTTCCGATAATCTTTGCTTCTTTACCGGGCGCCTGTTTTACCTTAGCGGCATCTTTTTCATCCACAAAACAGACAAATTTCCCTTCATTGGCTACATATAAAGGGTCAAATCCCAATATGTCGCACATCTTTTTTACGTTCGGCTTTACAGGGATATCTTTCTCGCAAATCTCTATACCAAGGTTGGATGTGCCGGCTATTTCGCTTAACACTGTAGCCAATCCTCCCCGGGTGAGGTCGCGCATAATACTAATTTTCTGCGAAGCGGCGAGACACCTCTGGACTTCAAAGTTAAGACTGCGGCAATCGCTTTTGATGCTCGATTTAAACCCTAATTTTTCGCGGGCGTTGAGCACGGCCATCCCGTGCTCGGCTATGCCCCCGTTTATCACAATTAAGTCGTTAATTCTTGCTTTCGCGCCGAGGCGTCTGGAATAATTTATCACTCCTATCCCCGCGGTATTGATAAAAATCCCATCCGCTGCCCCTCTTTCCACCACCTTTATATCGCCGGTGACTACTAAGACTCCTGCCTTGCTTGCTTCCCGTTTTATCGAACGCGCTATTCTCTCCAGTTGAGAGAACTCAAATCCTTCTTCGATAATAAACGCCAAAGACATAAAAAGGGGCCTGGCCCCTTTCATCGAGATGTCGTTTACCGTGCCGCAAACGGCAAGTTTTCCTATATCTCCCCCGGGAAAAAATAGAGGCTTGACCACATAGGAATCCGTGCTGAAAGCAAGCCTTTCTTTCTTTATGTTGAATTCCGCGGCGTCGGAGAGTTCATTCAAGAACTTATTGGAAAACCGGGCGCGCAGGTTCTCAATAAGCTCGCGCATAAGTCTTCCGCCGTTTCCGTGCGCCAGCGTTATCCTCCGGCTCTTTGAATCTCTGACTCTTTGACTCTTCATCTTTCGTATTTATAATATGCCGCGCAGGTTCCCTCAGAAGAAACCATGCAAGGCCCGACGGGATTCAGCGGTGTGCATACCTTTTTGAATAATCTGCAATCCCGGGGAGACTTTATCCCCTGCAGCACTTCACCGCATAAACACCCCTTTGGCTCAACTGCTTCAGGGACTTTGATTTTAAATTCCTTCTCGGCAGAGAAGTCTCTATATTCCTGCCTTAATTTCAGGCCGCTTCTTTTAATTAGACCTAACCCTCGCCACTGGGCTGGGCAAGGTTCAAAAACTGAGAATAAAATCCGCCTTGCCTGGACATTGCCCTCTTTCCTAACCGCTCTTTTGTATTCAATCTCCACCTTATATCTCTGCTGCCTTACTTGTTCAATTAAGCGCTTAATGCCTTTGAGAATATCATGCTCTTCAAAACCGGTAATTACGCAGGCTTTTTTATAACTTTTAGCTATCGGCTCGTAAAATCTACTGCCTGTAATTACGCTGACATGCCCGGGCAAAATAAATCCGTCTATCTGCACCTGTTTGGAGCAGGCAAGCACAGCCAGCGCAGGAAAAATCAGCTTGAAGCTGGAAAGCACAAAAAAGTTTTTGATTCTCTGTTTTCTCGCTTTTATAAGTGTTGCTGCTACGGTTGGGGAAGTAGTCTCAAAGCCTATACCCATAAACACCACTTTTTTCTGCGGATTATCCCGGGCAATCTCTAAAGCATCAAGGCAAGAGTAAACTATGCGCACATCCTTTCCCCTGGCCTTGATATTCTCGAAGCTCATCTTACTTCCGGGCACCCGCATCATATCTCCAAAAGTAGCCATGATTACATTTTCTATCTGCGCTATCTCTATCGCCCGGTCAATATCGGCTTGATGAGTTACGCATACAGGGCAACCGGGGCCTGAAATAAGCCTTATTGTCTCAGGTAATACCTTCTTTATTCCCGCCCGGGCAATGGCCACGGTATGTGTCCCGCATACTTCCATTAATGTAAAAAGGGGCCCGGCCCCTTTTGCTTTTGTCATTGCGAGACTCTCTTTAATTCTTCTAATGCCCTTAAGGTGTCTTCTGCTTCGGCCGCCTTTAGCTTACCAATAGCAAATCCGGCATGAATAAGAACATAATCACCCTTCTTTACGCCCTTTAATATTCCTAAAGAAATCTCCTTAAAAACACCGCCGAAATCTACCAAAGCGCTATCGTTTTTGAGCGTATTAACTTTTGCCGGAACAGCAAGACACATAATATTGCCCCAATGATATATTTAAATCGTTAACCGGTGTTTGTATGTTTGTAAACACTTTCATTCCTGAATCATTTATTCCCGCCACTACCTTGTTTTTTAAGAAATTATTCTGGAATACGCCGCCGCTTAAGGCGATATCTTTAATTCCGAAAGAGCGGGACAACTTTTTGACCATTCCGACAACAATCTCCGCCATAGAATTGTGAAACCTGGTAGCGATAAGGCGCTTATTTTTTCCTTTTTTTAAATCTTTTAGCATTCCCGAAAACATTTCATCTGTATCAATCACGAGGTTTGAACCTTTTTTAAACACAGAGAATTTATAATAGCCTTCTACTTTTTTATCACACATCGCTTCAAGTTTTATCGGCCCTTCTGCTTCATATGAGGCATAAACACATACACCTAAAAGCGCCGCTGCTGCGTCAAAAAGCCTGCCTGCGCTGGAAGTTAGGGGTGAGTTTATATTTTTAGCCATCATAAATAAGATTGTTTGTTTATCTTTTCTATCTACCTCGCACATAAAAGAAACGGCCTTTTTGCCCAAAATGCTTAAGGCCATCCGCCAGGGCTCTCTTGTTACCTTATCGCCTCCGGGCATCATCCTGTATTTAAGATGGGCGAGGCGTTTAAATCCGGACCTGTCAACCAGAAGAAACTCTCCGCCCCAGGAATTTCCGTCCTGGCCATAGCCTGTCCCGTCGAAAGAGACGCCCAAAACCTGTCCTTTTAAATTATGCTCCTGCATTACGCTGGCTACGTGGGCGTGGTGGTGCTGGATGGGCTCTAAGCTATGAGCTTTAAGCTGTAAGCTGCATTCTTTGGCAAAAAGTGATGAGAAATAATTTGGATGTAAATCGCAGGCAATAATATCCGGCTTAATATTTTTTACGGCCTTACGGACTTCTCTTTTAAAGAGTTCGAAGTTTTCTGCCTCGCTCAGGTCGCCTATATCCGGACCAAAATGGAGCAGGCCGCCATTTGTAAGTAAAAATCTATTCTTTATGTCGGCTCCTAAGGCAAGGATTGTCTTATGTCTCTTATTCCACATCGAACGATATAACCTCTATTCGCGAGCCGGGGAAAAAGGTAATCTCCACCCCGGCATTTTCCAGGATAGTCCCTTTTGCCAAAACCGCAAAGGTCTCTTTAAGCGAATCTTCTTTAACGCCGGTAAGCGTACCCACCTTCAGCCTTACTTTAGATATGGATTTTGCGCCTTCTTTTCGGGCATGGGCGGATATCCCTTTTATTACCGGCTCGATTAAATGCGATTCATGCACTGTTTTGTTCCATCCCCGTCATTGCGAGAAGGCCGAAGGCCGACGAAGCAATCTCAAGCGTGGAGATTGCTTCGCTTCGCTCGCAATGACGTCTGCTATTTTTTCAAGTGCGCTTTTAACCTCAGTGGACATCTCCCGGCCAAAGGAAATATCTTTTGGCTGAACGCCTAACATATAGATATCGGCGGAAGTGCGGCTTTCGAGGTATTCAATAAACATATTCGGGGAGATATCGTGCGTGCTTAAGCCGCTTTTTGCTATCTCGTCCTTTTTTAGAATCTCCCATGCCCCGGGCGCAAGCCCCAGATGAAGCGCATCAACAATTAAAATAGTATCGGGTTTCTCTTTTATAATTTTGCCGGTAAAGTTTTCCGGCGCACTTCCTGCGTCAATGCAGCACGCCTTGGCCTTACCCTCCAACCTCTTGATAAGGGCCGGGCCAAACCCATCGTCTCCGCGCAGGGTATTGCCGACACCGACAATAACAGTCTTTCCCTTGAGTATATTTTTAAAGGCACTCTTCATATAAAAAGGGGACACTTTCCCGATTGAGTTTGGGGCAGCTTCCCGATTGATTTGGAAAACGGTACTAGGTTTTGGTGGTTTGCCTCCTGCAGCGGGCGCAGAGAATCTTTACCCGGTCAGAGCGCCCCTTATCCTTCAGGGCAGAGATGATATTTTCATCTATTATTCCCAGGCTCCTCAGGCGGGATAGATATAAGGTGGGGCTGGAATAGGTTAACTCGCCAAGTCTCTCCGATATCCACTTTAAGTGGTCCTTGCAGGCAACAGGTTCACCGCATATTTCGCAAAGTTGCAGCTCTTTCTCGATTGCCTCAAAGGCTTCTTTTTTTCTATCAAAAAAGGAAAGCTCCCAATCGTTGGATAGCTTAATCCCTTCCTGGTCAGCAATGCAGGAAGCCTCGCATTGTCCGCAAAATATGCAGGTATCCGTATAGTGAATGAGAGTCCTTTTAGGATTTGTTTTATCTTCCACCGAGTCTCTGTGCGCAATTGCGCCCACAGGGCAAACTTCTTCACACGCCAGGCAGCCCACGCATTTTTCGTCATTAAACTCAGGCTTGCCGCGGAAATTCGGATGCGGCTTGTGCGCCACTTTAGGAAATTTAGACGTGTAAGGCCCTTTAATCAGCGCCCTTACCGCCTCTCTCAATTCTCTCAGCTTTGGTAATTTCATTTTTTTCTGTCAACTGTGAACTGTCAACTGTGAACTAATCTAAGCCTCGCCCTCTTTATCCTCGGCATACCTGTCGATAACGCTGCCTTCCCAGAGCTTAACCCCGGCTCTATGCGCGCCCCGGGCTATTGCGTGCGCGGCTACCGGCGAGGTCAGTATAAGGAATATTATACACAAAAGCGCCTTTATCCCGGCAGAGGTCAATCCGACTATGAGAAAGGTGCCAAAGAGAATACTGCAGGTGCCCAAAGTAACGCATTTGGTAGCCGCCTGCAGACGGTTATACACGTCCGGAAGCCGCACCAGGCCAAGACAGCCAAAGACATCAAAGGCAAAACCTATACTAATAAATATTAAACCTATAATATTACTCATCGAAGCCTCTTCCTTCTAAGTACTTTGAAAGCGCCAGGGTGCTGATAAAGCTCTGCAGCGCCCAGGCTATCCCGATATCGATGTACCAGCTCCTGCCCGTAGAAACCGTCAATATTGCGCACAGGCCTACAATCATAATCCCCAGGATATCGATAGCTACAATCCTGTCCGCCCCTGTGGGGCCTCTCCATATGCGGTAAAGACAGAGGATACAGGCCAGAATTACAATGTAAAGCGCCCTGCCTAAAAATCCGATATAGGGAAGGTCGGGGTAGAAAAGAAAGGGAAACGGCCGCAAGAGAATTAAAGTTATGATACTTACTAAAATAACTGCGCCTATAAGCCAGGTGGCTCTCTTCACCGTATTATACTCCTATTCAAAAACCTTCCTGAGCATTTTTTCAAAACGCTCAACAATAATCTTAGTGGCGGCTTCGACATCTTTTTCTTTTACGTCAATCCAGTGCACGTATAGAACGCCATTATCCCTGTCAATATCGACGCTCAATGTCCCGGGAGTAAGCGTTATGGAATTGGCTAAAAAGGTGAGCGCCGTATCCGCCTTCAAGGTGGTCTTTACCTTCACAATCCCCGGATTAATGGGAAGGTCAGGGTGCAAAACACGATAGGCCACATCCACATTGGCCTTAAGGCATTCCCATAAGAATTTAGGCAGATACTCAACAAGAAAATACCAGTAGCGCTGAGGGTGCTTTAAAATATGGGGCCTGGTTATAAACAGGTCTCCGGTCATAAAGGCGACAAACCAGGCAATAAAGATTCCCACAAGAAGATGCTGCCAATCCGGCGCCCAGTTCAAAAGCGCCCATACGAGATATGCCACCAAAAATAAAACTATTTTTGACTTCATCTACTTTATCCCCTTTAAGACTGTAGCTGCATACTCTGTGCCTTCTAAAAGGACATCCCGGGCTCCCTGAAGAAAAGTTTCATTTATGCCGGGAATCAGCAAAAGCCCGCCCGCTAAGCATATAAGCGCTAAGGCGCCCATCGACAACTTCATAAACAGCGGCACCTCTTTTATTCTACTTAAGCCCTCTCTTAAAGAGCCCAAAAATGCATATTTCATCGCCCGGACGTACATTGCCAGGGTCAATATGCTTATCAGGACAGCCCAGAATGCATATCCGTATCTTCCAGCTTGCACTGCTGCAATTATAATCAGCAGTTTACTCCAAAAACCATTAAACGGAGGGATGCCGGCAATGGACATCGAAGCTGTCATTGCTGTCGTTGCTGTTACAGGCATCCTTTTGGCCAGGCCGCCCATCTTTTGCAAATCACGCGTGCCGGTTGCGTATTCTACCGCCCCGGAATTTAAAAAGAGCAGCGACTTAAATACGGAATGATTAAAGAGATGGAATAGGCCGCCCAATATGCCCAAGGGCGTAGCCAGGCCCAGGCCCAGAATAATATAACCTATCTGGCTTATGGAAGAATAGGCTAAAAGGCGCTTAAAGTCCCATTGCCCGATAGCTAATAGTCCGCCAACGACCATAGAGAGGGTTCCTAAAAACAAAAGTATCGAAGATATAGCCGGGCTCATCCCGATTACATTATAAAATATTCTGCACAGCGCATAGATGCCCAGTGATTTTATAAGTACGCCCGAGAGCATCGCCGATATAGGCGCAGGGGCTGAAGGATGGGCATCGGGAAGCCAGGCGTGAAAAGGGACAAGCGCCGCTTTAAGCCCAAATCCCATTAAAAACAGAACGCTCACCATAAGAGTTATATTGCCGGTTCCTTTTTGCGCCAAGACGCTGCTCATATCCGCCATATTCAACGTAGAGGTATAACTGTATAAAAAGGCGATGCCTAGAAGAATAAAAAGCGACCCAACGGTGCCCATAACCGCGTATTTGAAAGCCGCCTCAAGTTCCTGGCGCTCTGTGCCAAAGGCGACCAGGGCATAACTTGCTACAGCGGCTATTTCCAAAAATACAAAGAAGTTAAACATATCTCCTGTTATGATAACGCCGTTCATTCCGCCGAGCATCAGGAAAAATAGCGTATAGAATTTCCACTTGGCGGTAAACTTTTCCATATAATTTACCGAATAGACCACAACGCAAAAGGCAACCAGATTCACCGTCACCAGCATAAATACGCTTAAGCCATCTAATACCATTCCTATACCAATGGGCGGCTTCCAGGCGCCGGCGCTGTAAGTAAGAATTCCGTGTATATTGTGCAAGCGCACGCTCAAAAGAGATAAGCCGCAGAGGATTAAGGCAACCAACACCCCCAGCGCATCCGGCAGTCTCTTTATTCTTTTGCCGAGAAGAGAAATTAAAAACGCCGCTGCCAGGGGCAGGGCCACAAACAAGGGTATTATGTTGGAAGCAGCAATCATCCTCTCAACTCCCTGATTTTGGTAATATCGAAAGTGCCGTATTTCTCGTATATCCTCATCGCAATGGCAACGAGAAGAGCGGTAGTAGCCAGGCCGATAACGATTGCCGTCAGCACCAGCGCGTGCGGCAGGGGGTCAACCATATTTAGGATTTCCGCATCAGGCGAAAGAATAGGAGAGCGGCCTTTCATGCGATAAGCAACCAGGATAAAAAACAGGTTAACCGCATATTCGGCTATAATCACGCCCACAATGATTTTAATGATATTGCGCTTGCGCAGGATGCAATAGAGGCCGAGTGAAAAAAGCACAAGGCAAAGTAGATAAACAGCCATTATCTTTTCTCCGAATCAAATTTCAATAACACCAGCGCCACAAATATGGCAAAAAGCCCGGCGCCCACTTTCAGGCATATTGCTATGTTGCAAAGAGGAATAATTCCTGCGCTAAACAGCTTAAAAGGCTCACCCTTAGATATAAAATTAAGGAAGAAGTAGCCCCCTGTAAATCCGAGTAACGCTATGCCTAAAAACAATATCGCCCCCATACTCTCAAAAAACGAGGCAGCCGCTTTAGATAATTTCCTAAGAGCCGTTTCCTTGCCGTAGGCGAGCATAAGATGGATAAAAGAAAGGGCAATAATTACCCCGCCGGCAAACCCTCCGCCGGGCGAGACATGGCCGTGAAGAACGATGTAGATGCCGTAAAGAAGAATCAGCCCTACCGTCAGGCGGGTAATCGTCTTGACAATCAAGGACATCCCCTTTTCGTGCTCTTTACTCATCCTCTTCCTTTATCTTCTCCTCAACTCTTTTTCTGCCTATCCGGCGCACAACTGCCAAAACGCCAATCACTGCAGTAAACAATATCGTAGCCTCCCCTAAGGTATCATAAGCCCGGTAATCGAGAATCACCGAGCTTACCAGATTTGTAGCGCCGGTCTTGCTTAAACCTTCTTTCAGATATGTAGAGGCTACCCTCATCGCCGGATAGCCAAATTCCGGCAGGTCTTTGAGGCATTTCATCGCCGCAAATAAAAATAGCGCGATAAAACCGACGGTTACGAACGTATTGAAAACCCATCGGCCGGACGTGGAAAAGGGAAGGTCGCGCTTTAACGTCGCCCTGATTAAAATAATCAGGCAGAGTATCTCTACCACAAGCTGGGTAATAGCCACGTCAGGCGCCTTAAGCACCAGAAATACTATGGAAAGCCCTAATCCCACCGCGCCCACGGCTACCACGGAAGAAAGCAGGTCTTTCACTTCTATAGCAACGATAGCGCCCAGAATCATAAATATTAACAAGATATACAACTCGACCATCTGATTACCTCAATAAAACGTAAAAGAGGATTCCCATCCCCAAAAGGCACCAGGCCAGGTACGTGGAAAGCACTCCGTTGTGGATATAATGCAATATCCCAGTAAAGGCAAAGGTAATTTTTCTGCCTATCTCATAGGGGTCAAATACTCCTCTTTTGGCCTTTCTGTAAATGCCTCTCAAAATACCTATATCCTGAATTGTATCGTAAAAGCCGGTTCCGGAGACTCTCATATCAGGGTGCTCTTTAAGCAGCTCCCCGCCTACAAAGACTTCTGTTTCCCTGGTCTCTGCTACCCTGCCTAAAAGGTAAATTACAATTCCTACTATAATTCCGGCAAGGAGCAAAGCGGTCGCAAGGTTTGCGTTCCATATCCCGGAAAATACCACTTTCTGGCTCAGGCTCGGAAAGATGAAGAGCTTGAGCGGTATCCGATAAGCAAATACGCCGAAAATAATACACAAGAGCGCAAGAAAGACCGAGGGAATTAGCATGGCTGGATGACTCTCTCGTCGTGCGTCGTGCGTAGTGCGTAGTGCGTTGGAAGGTTGGCCTAAGAATACAGCGTGGACAGCCTTCATAAAACTTGCCAAGGTCAGGACTGAACCAAAGATCGCCGCGATAAGCCAAATTACCCAGAGTCCACCGCCTTGCCTTCCTGATTCAATCACACCTTGATAGACCAGCCATTTGGAAGCAAACCCGTTAAAAGGCGGAACCCCAGATATTGCGAATGCCGCGATTAAAAATGTAATAAAGGTAACCGGCATAATTTTGGCAAAGCCGCCCAGTCTTTGCAA
>JAHIIS010000160.1 GCA_018899075.1 Candidatus Omnitrophota bacterium
GATTAGCCCTGAATATAAAATAAGGTACAACAGGCCCCCCTGCGTAAGTGAATTAGCTAAGGATTGTAACGCCGGGTGCGGCATAAGTCCGGCAAGCGTTGCCGGAAAAAGAATAATGGACTGGGCAAAAATTATCGGAATTACCCCCGCTTGATTTACCCGTAAAGGGATATAAGTGCTCTGGCCTCCGTAAACACGGCGCCCGACAATCCTGCGGGCATACTGGACAGGGATTCTGCGCTGGCCCTGGGTAATGAGGATAACCGCAATAATTACCGCCAGCATAATTATGGCCATAAGCAGGAGAATAAAAGGCTGCATCTGGCCTCTTCTTAAATAAAAGCCTACTTGGTATAAAGCCGAAGGCAGGCGGGAAATAATCCCCACGGTAATAATCAGAGAAATTCCATTGCCTATCCCGTATTCTTGAATCTGTTCGCCCAACCACATAATAAAGGCACATCCCGTAGTTAATGTAATCACTGTCAATAACCTGAAAGGCCATCCGGCAAACTGCACTATCTGTAAACCCTGGAAGTGAGCCGGATTTTCTAACCACAGGCTGATAAAAAGAGATTGAATTACGGAAAGGAGAATAGTCCCATAGCGGGTGTATTGGATAATCTTCTTTCTGCCCATTTCGCCTTCTTTGCTCAATCTTTCTAAATGCGGCACAACCGTAGTCAAAAGCTGTAAAATTATCGAAGCAGAAATATAAGGCATAATCCCTAACGCAAATACTGTAAGTCGCTGCATCGCCCCGCCGCTAAACATATTCATAATCCCGAAAAGCGTCCCCCCCTGGCTTCTGGCGAGATTATCAAAAAATTGGGCAAGCATTGAACTGTCTATTCCAGGAGTGGGGATATATGCGCCGATTCTATAAACAGCAAAAATCCCCAGGGTAAAAAGCACCCTCTTTCTCAGATCCGGAATTTTGAAAATATTCGCTAAAGCCTTTAACATAACTCTATCTTTCCGCCGGCTTCCTCTATCTTTTTCCTGGCTTCCTTGGATATTGCCTGGACCTGAATATTCAAGGCCTTGGAAATTTTCCCGACACCCAGGATTTTGACAGGAAGACGGGTGTCTTTAATCAGCCTTTGCTCCTTAAACATTTCCGGTGTTACTGTGGAGCCTTTCTTAAACCTGTTTAATTTCTCAATATTGACTATCTGATGCTCTAATTTATTTGGGTTTCTAAACCCCCTTTTAGGTACTCTTCGGGCTAAAGGCATCTGTCCGCCTTCAAATCCAACTCGCAAGGTTTTTCCCGAACGAGACTTCTGTCCTTTGTGGCCCCGGCAAGAAGTCTTGCCGTGTCCGGATCCCGAGCCTCTGCCTACCCGTTTGGATTTTTTATTTGCGCCTTTTGAGGAGTATAAATCATTCAGCCGCATCACGAAGCCTCTTCTTCTTTTTCCGGCTCTGCTTCTTCTGCTTCGTTTAATTCGGTTCTTTCCGTCTTTAGGCTAAGCAAACCTGCGATAGTCGCCCTCGCTACGTTTAGTGGATTATCGGAACGCAGGCTTTTAGTCAATATATCTTTAATTCCGCCGGCTTCACAAACTGCCCTCACTGCTCCGCCGGCGATTATGCCCGTGCCTTTGGAAGCAGGCCTTAAAATAACTCTCGCCGCACTGAATTTTCCTTCAACTCGATGGATAATAGTCGTCCCCTGCAAAGGTATTTTAAGCATATGCTTCTTGGCCTCGTTTAAACCTTTGCGAATTGCCTCAGCAACTTCCCTGGCCTTGCCGAAGCCATATCCGAGACTGCCGCAACCATCGCCGACCACTACCAAAGCACTGAAAGAGAAGCGCCGGCCCCCTTTAACTACTTTAGCGGTGCGGTTAATAGCAATTACCTTTTCTATTAATTGCGGCTGTCCTTCCTTTCCTGTTTTAAATTGCTTTTGCGCCATTTTTCCTCTCTGCATTCTTTATCCTAAAACTTTAATCCATGTTTACGGGCAGACTCGGCTAAAGCCTTGACTCTCCCGTGGTAAAGAAAGCCTGCCCGGTCAAAAACAACCTCGATGATTCCTTTCTTCTTTGCTCGCTCTGCCAAGATCTCGCCCAAAGCTTCAGCTGCTTTAGCATTCCCGCCGCAAGCCGATTTTTTCTTAAAATCCTTATCATAAGTGGAAACAGAAAGTAAGGTCTTCTCAGTTATATCGTCAATAAGCTGGGCGCGGATATTAGCCAGGCCGCGATATACGCAAAGCCTGGGGCGAATTTTGGTGCCAAAGACCTTTCTTCGAATCCTTTTATGCCTTCTTATCCGTTTTAGTAGCTTTGCTTTCATTTTATGCAACAGCCTTCCCAACTTTGTGCCTTACATATTCGTCTTTATACCTGATCCCTTTTCCTTTATAAGGCTCAGGTTTATAAAAGGACCTTATCTTTGCCGCTATGCTGCCCACTTTTTCTTTATCGATGCCTTTGACTATAATCTGTGTGGGCTTAGGAACTTGCACAGAGATATCTTCGGGAACAGCAAAGGCTATGGGATGAGAAAAGCCCAGCTGGAGATTTAAAGTTTTGCCGCTAACTTGAGCGCGAAAGCCCACACCTCTTATCTCTAATTCCTTAGTGAAGCCCTCATTTACGCCCTTAATCATATTGGAGATGATATTTCTGGTTAAGCCGTGCAGGGATTTATCCTGTTTTAAATCCGACGCTCTTGTGACTATAATCCGGTTATCTTGAACTTGCGCTTTTATGTGCGGATGGATAACCTTTTTTAGTCTCCCTTTCGCACCCTCAACGCTAATCTCTGAATCTTTGATTTCTACTTTGATATTCGCGGGAATATCTACCGGTCTTCGTCCTATTCTAGACATTTTTTCCTTTACCATACATAACAAATTACCTCTCCGCCTATACCTTGATTGCGCGCTTGCCTATCAGTGAGAATCCCCGAAGGCGTGGAAATTATCGCCGTCCCCATCCCCCCTAATACGCGGGGAATCTCATCCTTTGACACATAGATCCTCAGGCCCGGCTTGGATATACGTTTTAGATTGGTTATAGCCGGCCTCTTTTCTTTTCTAAACCTCAAATATACCCTTACCCTTCCCTGCTTTTTATCGCTGATATATTTATAGTTTTTAATATATCCTTCTTTTTTTAGGGCATTTAAAATTTCTATTTTTAACTTAGACGAAGGAAATTCCGCTTTATCTTTTTTTGCATTACCTGCGTTGCGGATAACTGTAAACATATCTGCTAATGGGTCGGTTATGCTCATCTTTACCTCTTATTGTTACCAGCTCGCC
>JAHIIS010000161.1 GCA_018899075.1 Candidatus Omnitrophota bacterium
CATCCTTGCCCTCGTCGCAACCAAAGATGTCCGTTTCAAAAGATGGGCAGACCTTGCCTTTAACCAGATTATGCTGGGTTATTCCCGGGAAGACGAGTTTCTGGCGGACCGGCTGGCAGTTAAATACGTGAAAAAGTCGGGATACAACCCCGAGGCCGTAATCACCTTTTTAGAGAAATTAAAACAGATACAAAAAGAGCTGCCGCTTAGGCCTCTTATCGCAAACTACGCCCGCACCCATCCGTATCTTCCCGAGCGCATCGCAGCGGCAAAACAGGAGGTATTCGGCAAAATGGACTTTAATGATTACATTAACAGAGGAGGCTCCGGCGATGAAAAAAGGTAAGCTCAAAATAGGAATGGTTGCTCCTCCGTGGCTGTGTATTCCGCCTAAAGGCTACGGCGGCATTGAGCTGGTAGTCTATAATCTGGCCGAGGGCCTGACAAAGCTGGGCCACGAAGTGCTCTTATTTGCGCCGGAGGATTCAGTAACTTCCGCCAGATTAATCCCGCAAGTCCCCCGGCATTTAGGCCAGGACTGGGGCAGTTTTGCCAAAGAGGCCTTTAGTATGCTCAGCGCAAAGTTCTCTTTTGCCCGCGCCGCCTATGAGAAGGTTGACATCATCCACGACCATAGCTTATATCAGACGGATTTGCCGGTGAAGGCGGTCTATACGATGCACGGCCCGGCAACGGAACCTGCTAAAACTGCCTGCAGGGAGCTTTCCAGGCAAGGCCACAGCATTATCGCCATCAGCGAAAGGCAGAAACAACTGTTCGGCAACGGCAAGATAAACTTTGCGGGAGTGGTGCATAATTCTATTGACGCCAAAGAAGCCCCTTTTCAGGAAAAGAAAGAAAAATTTATTTTCTTCATCGGCCGGGCAAACTGGGAAAAGGGACTGGATTTAGCGGTGCGCGTTGCCGTAAAAGCCGATAAGCGGCTGATTATGGCCATTAAAATGACGGAGAAGTTTGAGCAGGAATTTTTTGCGCGTGAGGTTAAGCCCTGGTTAGACAAATACAAAAAACACAACTATCTTACTATGTTTGAGGTAATCACTCCGAAAGAGAAGTTCGACCTTTATAAAAAGGCAGCCCTCACTTTATTCAGCAGCCAATGGGAAGAGCCCTTTGGGCTGGTAATGATCGAATCGATGGCCTGCGGGACGCCGGTAATTGCCTTAAACCGCGGCGCTGCGCCGGAAGTAATAGTCAACGGAAAAACCGGCTTCGTGGTCGATACCGAAGAAGAAATGGTCCAGGCAGTAAAAAAGATAAAAGATATCGACCCCAGGGACTGCCGAAGGCACGTAGAAAAGAACTTTTCGGTAGAAAAGATGTGCCGGGAGCATGCCGAGATTTACAAAAAAGTCATTGAAGGAGGGAAGGATGTCGCGCAAACATAAATGTCAAATATGCGGCAGAGAAATCGATGATGCGGTGGGCCTTGCCCATGTTAAAGCGGAAGAATACCTTATTGAACTCATCCGGCGCGACCATCCGGAATGGAATAAAGATATGGGTACCTGCGACCTCTGTTTAGAATATTACCGGGAGTTGATAAAAAGGACTGAAATATAAAGTAGATAAAAAGGAGGTGGGCAATGTTTTCCCGTCTTTTCAGGAAAAAAGTTAAAGTTGTGAAAGTGAAAAGAAAAAGCAAGGCCGGAAAGGTTCAAACCAAAACAAGAAGGCCGAAAAAAGCAAAAATGCCCCAGATAGCAGGCAAAGTTACGCACTATTTTCCCCACGTTAAAGCAGGAGTAATCCTGGTTACCAAGGGCAAGATTGTCCCGGGAGACACCTTGCATATTAAAGGGCATACTACCGATTTCAAGCAGAAGGTTGGCTCAATGGAGATTAACAATGTTCCCGTTAAAACGGCTGTGTCAGGGCAGGAGATCGGCCTTCTAGTAAAATCTCGTGTCCACCATCATGATGTAGTGTATAAGCTGTGAAATCCAACCCCAAGTTAGCCATGTTTTCCTGGGCGCTGTATGACCTCGCCAATACAATCTTTTCTATGAATATAGTCTCTCTCTATTTTGTGCTCTGGCTTACAGTGGATAAGAACTGCCCGGAATTATATTATGGCCTGGCTTTTAGCGGCTCTGTACTTTTAGCGGCCTTTCTGATGCCTATACTCGGAGAAATCTCGGATAGATTAAAGAGGCGGGTCCCTTTTTTAATAGGTTTTACCCTGGGATGCATTACCTTTACCGCAATGCTCGGATTAGCTAAAGGGATATTCTTTGCCTTGTTTTTCTTTGGGCTGGCCAACTTTTGTTATCAATTAGCCGGCGTAGTCTATAATTCTTTGCTCGTGCAGGTAAGCACGCCTCAAACTTTAGGCAGGACATCGGGCCTGGGAGTAAGCCTGGGTTATTTAGGGACTATTCTGGGCCTTCACCTGGTCAGGCCGTTTTTGGAAGCCGGGGGAAGGCAGGCCACCTTTATCCCCACCGCAGCGCTTTTTCTTATTTTTGCCCTGCCCGCATTTATTTTCATTAAAGATTTGCCCCATCCGCATATTCCCAGAGTTGAGCTGCAGATAAAATCCGTATTCTCAAGATTACTCAAAACCCTCTCTGAGGTCCGCCGCAACCGGCCTCTGGTCAGATTCTTAATTTCTGCC
>JAHIIS010000001.1 GCA_018899075.1 Candidatus Omnitrophota bacterium
CAAAAACTCAGCTCAATACTCTTCTCAACACTTCCTGATAGGCCTCTTCTATATCTCCTAAGTCGCGCCGGAACCTGTCCTTGTCTAATTTTTTATCCGTAGATTTATCCCACAGCCGGCAGGTATCGGGAGAGATTTCATCGCCTAATAAAATCTTATCCTTATGCCGGCCAAATTCCAATTTGAAATCAACGAGTTTCAAGTCGCGCTGGTCGAAAAATTTGAGCAAGATATGATTAATTTCAAATGAATACCGGGCAATTGCCTTCATCTCTTTGTTTGAAGCCAGCTCCAGGGCAAAAATATGGTATTCATTAATTAAAGGATCGTGCAGCGCATCGCTTTTATAATGGTATTCCAAAACCGGGGCTTTGAGCTTTTTTCCCTCTTCCAGCCCGAGCAACTTAGCCATGCCTCCGGCCACAACATTGCGAATAGTTACCTCAACCGGTATAATCTCCAGCCTCTTTACCAGCATCTCGCGCCCGCTTAAAAGCTTTACAAAATGAGTGGATATTCCCTTAGTTTCTAAAATTCCAAAAAGGCGGGCAGAGATTTCATTATTGCAGGCGCCCTTATTCCTTATCGTGCCCCGCTTTTTGGCGTCAAAGGCAGTGGCGTCGTCTTTAAATTCCTGAATTAGGAGCTCGGGGTTATCCGTCTGATAGACCTTTTTGGCCTTGCCTTCGTAGATGAGTTTTTCTTTCTTCATAGACCCACCATTTTAAATATGTTATCCACGTATCTCAAATAATAGTTTAAGTCAAAGCAACCTTCAATCTCCCGAGCGCTCAGGTATTTTTTAATCTGAGGAGTATTCATTAAAACATCTTTAAAGTTCAAATCCGTCTCCCATACGCGGGATGCTGCCTGCTGGACCAAATCGTAACTTTCGGTCCTTGATACGCCTTTTTCCATCAGGGCTAAAAGTATGCGCTGGGAAAAGATTAAACCGTGACTCTTCTCTAAATTTTCTTTCATCTTGTCCTTATAAACCACCAGGTTCTCCACAATCCAGGTAAGCTTCTGGAGCATATAGTCAAGCAAAATCGTAGAATCGGGGATAATCACTCTTTCCGCAGAGGAATGGCTGATATCTCTTTCGTGCCAGAGGGCAACATTTTCCAATGCCGCCTGCGCATTGCCTCTTAAAATGCGGGCAAGCCCTGAGATTCTTTCGCAAAGAATGGGATTGCGTTTATGCGGCATAGCGCTTGAGCCTTTCTGCGTCCTGGTGAAGGGCTCAAGGACTTCCGCTACTTCAGTACGCTGTAGATGGCGAATTTCTTGAGCAAATCTCTCTAAAGAACTGCCGATAAGAGCGAGGCAGCCGATAAACCGGGCGTGCCTATCGCGCGGAATTACCTGGGTGGCGATGCCTGCGGGTTTAAGGTTTAATTTTTTACAGACATAGGCTTCTACGGCGGGGCCGAGATGCGCATAGGTGCCCACTGCGCCGGAAATCTTGCCATAGCTTATAGTTTCCAGCGCCTCTTCTAACCTTTTCAAACCCCGTTTCATCTCGTCGTAGAAAAGGGCGAGTTTCAACCCGAAAGTAATCGGTTCGGCGTGAATACCGTGGGTCCTGCCGACGCAAACAGTGCGCTTATGCTCTCTGGCGCGTTTAGCGCAAGAGGCAAGAAGCTTCTTGATGTCCCCGGCTAAAATCTTTGCCGCCTCTCTTAAATTTACTGCCAGAACCGTGTCTAAAAGGTCATTCGAGGTCAAGCCGAAATGGAAATAGCGGGAATAATTGCCTAAGTTTTCACAAACTTGCGCCACAAAAGCGATTATATCGTGGCGGGTCTTATTTTCTATCTCTTGAATGCGGCCGGGATTGACTCTGGCTCTTTGTTTGATATTGATTAAGGCCTGCCTGGGAATTTTGCCTTCCCGGCTCAAGGCCTCGCAGACCAGAAGTTCCACCTCTAACATCCGGCGGAACTTATTTTCATCCTCCCAAATCCGGCCCATCCGGGAAAGCGTGTATCTTTTAATCATCTTTATCCCCCTTTTAAGGAACTTTTATTATACCAGATATAGCGGCTTTGAGTCAAATAAAAACTCCTCAAAGCAAAAGCCTCTCCGTTCAATAAAACAAAGAGGCTTTTGGTTCGGTATATGGTAGCGGGGGTCCGATTCGAACGGACGACCTCAAGGTTATGAGCCTTGCGAGCTACCAGGCTGCTCCACCCCGCGGTATTCTTCTGTAGATTGTATCACTATTATTGTGTTACGTCAATTAGCTTTTTATTCTCAAGAATTTTTTCAGCTTCTCCTCAAAATCAGAGGACTTAAACCCGGAATTATTCTTTTGCAGAGATAAGGCTTCGACCTTGTTCCTTTGCTTTGCGCGGGCAGTTGGCCTGCCTTTCTCTCTAAGCCTCAGGCTTAAATCAATTTTATTGCCCGGCCCAAGTTTAATTACCCGCGCCTTTACCCTATTTCCTACTTTAAGATATTTATTAACATCCTTCACAAAACTGTCAGATATCTGGGAAATATGGATTAAACCGGAATTTCGCCCGTTAATTTCAACAAAAGCGCCAAAATCGGTAATTCTGGTAATCTCTGCCTCTACTATGTCGCCTAAATTTAACTCTGCTGCCATAGATGAAAAAACCTATTGATTTTGCTGCGGCGGCAAAACCTTATAGATTATTTCTCCCTCTTTTGCCAGGCCTAATTTTTCGCGGAGCACCTCTTCTAAATAAACAGGGTCGCTTTCCAGCTTTTTCTGCTCTTCTCCCAATTTTCTATTGGCCTGCCTGGTTTCCTTAATTTGTCTTTCTAACTCTCTATTCTGCCCGGCCAGTCTTTTAATCTTCAGGTAGCCGGGGATAAAAATAATTCCCAACAAAATCAGGCCCAGGACAGATAAAACA
>JAHIIS010000162.1 GCA_018899075.1 Candidatus Omnitrophota bacterium
CAGAGCGCAAAATTAAGGCCTTTTGTTTATTAGACAAAAAGGATATTCTCGCTCAATGCGAACAGCTGGAGAAACGTTCTTCCAAAAAAGGTAAGCTCTTTGGCATACCTGTAGTAATTAAGGATAATATCTGCGTAGAGGGGCAGGATACCACTTGCGCCTCCCGTATATTAAAAGGGTTTAAGCCCCCTTATGATGCTACGGTGGTCAGCCGCCTGAAGAAAGAGGGAGCGGTTATCTTTGCCAGGGCCAATATGGATGAGTTTGCCTTTGGCTCATCCTGCGAGACCTCCTGCTATGGGCCGACTCGCAATCCCTGGGATGTAAAGCGGATTCCCGGCGGCTCAAGCGGCGGCTCAGCCGCCTGCGTGGCGGCAGACGAGACTATCCTGGCTTTGGGAACGGATACCGGCGGTTCAATCCGCCAGCCGGCAAGCCTGTGCGGTGTGGTGGGTTTAAAGCCGACTTACGGCAGGGTTTCCCGCTATGGCTTAATCGCCTTTGCGTCTTCGCTGGATCAGATTGGCCCGCTGACAAAAGATGTGCGCGATGCGGCTCTTTTAATGAATGTAATTTGCGGCCACGACCCACAAGATTCGACCTGCGTAGATAAAGAAGCCCCTGACTATACAGAGTCGCTCCTCAACGATGTTAAAGGCCTCAAAGTGGCATATCCCCGGGAATATTTTGCGCAGGGGTTGGATGAGGAAGTTAAAGACGCGGTAGAAGGCGCCTTGAGTTTGTTGAAGAAATTAGGCGCGCAGGTTAAAGAGATTTCTCTGCCTCATACCGAATATGCGGTTGCAGATTATTATATTCTGGCCACTGCCGAGGCCAGTTCCAATCTCGCCCGCTTTGACGGCGTGCAATATAGTTACCGAAGCCCCCGTTTTGGCGATCTGGTTGATATGTATAGAAAAACCAGGGGGCAGGGCTTTGGCGAAGAGGCCAAGCGCAGGATTATTTTAGGCACTTATGTACTTTCCAGCGGCTATTATGAGGCTTATTATTTAAGGGCGCTGAAAGTGAGGCGGATGATTAAGGATGATTTCGACCGCGCATTTTGCGGCGTTGATTGTATTATTACTCCTACTTCGCCTACGGCGGCCTTTAAGATTGGCGAGAAGCTGGATGAGCCTTTGGCAATGTATCTTTCGGATATCTACACAATTTCGGTTAATTTAGCCGGGGTGCCTGCTGTATCTGTTCCCTGCGGATTTAACCGGGAAGGCCTGCCCATCGGTTTACAAATTATTGCCAGGCCGTTTGCGGAAGAAACAATTTTTCGAGTTGCCTATACCTTTGAACAAAATACCGATTACCATACAAGAAAACCAAAACTTTAACAGGCTATGTATCAAACTGTTATCGGCTTAGAAGTCCACGCGCATTTAGATACTAAAAGCAAATGTTTTTGCGGTTGTTCAACCAAATTCGGGCAGAGGCCAAACAGCCAGACCTGTCCTGTGTGCCTGGGGCTGCCGGGAAGCCTTCCGGTTTTAAACGAGTCTGCTTTACAACTTGCCCTGAAAGCCGCTTTAGCCTTAAAGTGCCGGGTTAGCAAATTCATTAAATTCGACCGCAAAAATTATTTTTATCCGGATTTGCCGAAAAACTTTCAGATTTCCCAATACGATTTGCCTTTATCGCACGACGGCGAACTTTATGTCGATACAGAATCCGGCGTGAAGAAGATAAGAATCAGGCGGACCCATCTGGAGGAAGATGCCGGAAAGTTGATTCACCCTGAAGAGGGAAAAGAAAGCTTGGTCGATTTTAATCGTTGCGGTATTGCGCTTCTTGAGATTGTCAGTGAACCGGATTTGAATTCGCCCCAGGAGGCCTACGATTATCTTTCGCGCCTGAAGGCTATTCTTGAATACTTAGAGGTCTCGGATTGCAATATGGAAGAGGGCTCTTTGCGCTGCGATGCCAATATTTCCCTGATGCCCGAAGGCCGCAATACTCCCGGCGAGAAGGTTGAGCTGAAGAATATGAATTCTTTTAAAGGAGTAAAGCAGGCCTTAGAATATGAAATGGAACGGCAAAAAGCGCTTTTGGATAAAGAAGAAAAAGTCGTTCAGGAGACCCGGCTCTGGGATGCGCTAAATTGCGTAACTGTTTCAATGCGCAGCAAAGAGGAGGCCCACGATTACCGTTATTTTCCCGAACCGGACCTGGCGCCCTTTGTTTTAGATGAAAAATACATCAAGAAAATCAAAGAGTCTCTACCTGAATTGCCGAAGGCAAAGGCCGAACGCTTTGTGCGCGAATATAAGCTCCCTCAATATGACGCAGGCGTGCTTACTTGCGATAAATACCTGGCTGATTATTTTGAGGAATGCGTAAAACTTTATCCTAAGCCCAAAGTAATCAGCAACTGGATAATGACGGGATTGTTAGCGCATCTGAATGAGCGCAATATCGAAGTGCGCAACTTAAAGTTCAAACCCAAAAGTTTCGTAGCTATTTTTCAGATGATGGACGAAGGCGTAATCAACGGCAAGATTGCCAAAGGGATTTTGCCGCAGATGCTGGATGGTAAACGAGAAGCGCGGGATATCGTAAAAGAGAAAGATATGCAGCAGATTACCGATGCAAAAGGAGTGGAGGGGATTGTCCGCGAGGTGATTGCGGAAAATCCCAAACCCGCGGCTGATTATTACCGGGGAAAAGATGCGGCCTTCGCGTTTTTAATCGGTCAGGTGATGAGAAAGAGTGGCGGCCGCGCCAATCCCCAAATAGCCAATAAAATATTGAAGGAAAAGCTGGGAAGGAGAGATAATGCGTAGAATCCTAATTTTTTGTTTAATTGTTATAAGCGCAATTCTTATTTTTCAAATTCAGGCGGTGGTCAGTGAAGAGCAGAAAGAGCCTGTTCCTTTAGCCCCTTTGGAATTTGAGACAAAGACTGCCGAAGTTTCTAAAGACGACTTTTATAAAGAGATTGAGCTGTTTACCGATGCCCTTACCTTGATTCGCTCTGATTACGCGGAAGAGACCAAATACAAGGATTTAATCTACGGCGCCTTAAAAGGGATGCTCAGGTCATTAGACCCTTATAGTCAATTTTTAGACCCCGACGCATATAAGGAAGTCAAAGTAGAAACGGAAGGTGAATTCGGCGGCCTGGGCATTGAGATCGCCATTAAAGACGGATTACTTACAGTTATTACTCCTATCGATGATACGCCGGCGTATCAAGCAGGCCTGAAGGCCGATGACAGGATAGTAAAGATAGAGGGCGAAATTACCAGAGACATCACGCTAATGGAGGCGGTAAGGAAGCTGCGCGGAAAACCCGGCACCGAGGTTACTGTAACTGTAATGCGCGAAGGGGCGGAGAAACTCCTGGATTTTACTATCACCAGGGACATCATCAAGATTAAAAGCATTCGCCGGGCGAAATTGTTCGAGGAGAACATCGGATATATCAGGTTATCCGAATTTCAGGAAAGAAGCCCGCAAGACATGGAAAAAGAATTACGCAACTTAGAAAAGACGGGCATGGACAGTTTGATTCTGGACCTGCGCAACAATCCCGGAGGGCTTTTAGATTCGGCCGTGAAAGTGGCGGAGAAATTTATCCCCCCCGGCAAGGTGATAGTATCTACGCGCGGACGAAAGGCTGAGCAGGGTATGGTGTTTAAGTCAAGAGCGAGAGGTAAGCATCGCACCTATCCCTTGATTGTCCTGATAAGTAAGGGCAGCGCCAGCGGCTCAGAGATTGTTGCCGGGGCTATTCAAGATTATAAAAGGGGAATACTTTTAGGGACCAAGACCTTCGGCAAAGGCTCCGTGCAGACAGTTATACCTCTTGTTGACGGCTCGGCCCTGCGGCTGACTACCAGCAAATATTTTACTCCCAGCGGACGATGCATTCATGAAAAGGGAATAGAGCCTGATGTGGAAGTTGAGTTTCAGGAGCGGGAGTTTAAAGAAATATCTCCGGAAGAGTCGGTATTTGAGAAAGTGAAGAAGGAGGATAAAGAGATTCAGGAAAAGGAAGTAAAGACTACTCTCCGGGATTTCATGCAAGTCCAAGGTTTTTATGACAACCAGCTGGTGCGCGCCGTAGATTTGTTAAAGGGCCTCAAACTTTATAAAGAGCGGGGAGAGCTACTGCAGAGCCCGTTATAAAAAGTCAATATGCAAATAAAAATAAAGAAAAATGTTTTAATTTTATCCGGATTATTTGTTATAATAATATTAACTCTGGCCTTTTGTTTAAGGAGGATTTGGCTTCGGCCTAAAGAAGAAGCCCGGGCAAAAGTTGCGATAGTTATCGATGATTGGGGGTACAATTTACGTTACCTTAATTTTCTAAAACAAATTGATATCCCGCTCACCGTATCTATTTTGCCTAATCTAAGATATTCATCTAAAATTGCCGGGCTCGCCAGAAGGCTTGACAAAAAAGTTATTTTACACCTGCCCCTTGAGCCCGAAAAAAAAGGAAGAAACATAGGACTGGAAGAACATACTATTACTTCTAATATGTCCGAAGAAGAGGTTATCGAAAATTTTAGAGTTGCTCTAACTTCGGTGCCTTACGCCTGCGGGGTCTCTAATCATATGGGCTCTCGCGCTACAAAGGATGCCCGACTTATGTCTGTAATCTTCGCTGAATTGAAGAAAAGAAGACTATTTTTCCTGGATAACCTGGTAACGGATAAATCTATCTGCAAACAGCTGGCCGCAAAGATGAAAATTAAGTTTGTCGGGCGGGATTTCTTCCTGGATAATACAGACAATTACGAATATATCGAAGAACAATTTAAGAAACTTACTGAATTTGCTAAAGGAACCGGGCAGGCTGTAGGCATCGCACACGCAAGGCCGGCGACTCTAAAGGTATTGAGAGATATGATCCCCTCGATGCAGGCAGAAGGAATTGAATTTGTCTTTGTCTCGGGTCTGGCAGAATAGATATGTTAGTATTGGGTATTGAGACATCGTGTGATGAGACAGCAGTTTCCGTAGTAGAAAATGGCAAAAGGATTTTATCCAACGAAGTCTTGTCGAGCTTGCATTTACATAAAAAATACGGCGGCGTTGTCCCCGAGATAGCCACCCGCCACCATGTAGAACTTATCAATTACGTTTTAAGGGCAGCTTTAGGTAAAGCAAAAGTTAAATTAAGCGGCATTGATTTAATAGCAGCTGTCCACGGGCCGGGATTAGTGGGGGCGCTGCTCATTGGCCTTTCCCTGGCAAAGGTTTTGAGTTTAGCTTTAAATGCGCCTTTAGTGGGAATAAACCATTTGCAGGCTCATTTATATGCGGCTTTAATGTTGAAGAGGCGCCCGCAATTTCCTTTTGTGGGCCTGGTGGTCTCCGGCGGGCATACGAACCTTTTTTACGTAAGAGACTACTTAATTTGGGAGACGCTGGGCAGGACCCGTGACGACGCAGCCGGCGAGGCCTTTGATAAGGTAGCCAAAATCTTAAACCTGGGATATCCCGGAGGGCCGGTCATAGAAAAGATGGCTAAATGTGGAAGGCCGGACAAAATAAGGTTTCCCCGCTCCTGTTTAGAAGAGAACAGCCTTGATTTTAGTTTCAGCGGGCTAAAGACAGCGGTGCTGTATTATGTGAGAGATAGCTTTGGGCGTCGTGCGTCAAAAAAATCAATACGCAATACGAAAATAGCAGATGTCGCTGCCAGTTTTCAGGAAGCAGCAGTAGATACGTTGGCAGAGAAGGCAATTAAGGCCTGTCTTTTAAAGGGAGTGAAGAACTTTGTCGCCGGAGGAGGCGTGGTAGCAAATCGGCGTTTACGCGAGGTCTTGCGGAGAAGGTTAAACAGGCGAGGGATAGATACATATTTTCCAAAGTTTGGCCTTTGTCAGGATAATGCGGCTATGGTCGCAGGGTTAGGATATCAGCAATACCTGCGGGGAATAGTTTCCAATTTGAATCTGGAGGCCCAGCCTAACCTTACAATCGTGCCAAAAAGGAAAAGAAAAAAGGAGATATAAGATGTTTACCACAGCACACATTATCATCCGCTTAATTTCGGCTTTTATATTAGGCGGCTTGATCGGGTTGGAAAGAGAGATTCATGGCCGCGCAGCCGGTTTAAGGACGCATATTCTGGTCTGTCTGGGTTCGGCATTACTTATGCTTACTTCTATGCACATCTTTTATCTCTACCGGGACGTAACCACAATAGACCCGGGCAGAATTGCTGCCGGGGTCATTACCGGTATCGGCTTTTTAGGCGCAGGCACAATTTTGCGGTTTAAGGCCTCGGTGCGTGGTTTGACTACCGCTGCCAGCCTTTGGGCGGTTGCGGGAATAGGTTTAGCTGTTGGCAGCGGGTTTTATCTGGGGGCTTACGCGACTTCGGCTTTGGTGCTCTTTGTTTTATTCTTTCTGACAAAACTGGAAAGGGTCCTGGTGAGAAAAGACTGGTATCGGGTGCTTGCCGTGGAGACCAAGGGAGGTGCGCAGCAATTGCAGGATATCCGCTCTGCTTTATCTGACTATAAGGCGGAAATCAGAGATTTCGAAATAAAAAAGAAGCCCGACAGCGACAATGTGATAATGGAGTTGAACTTAAAACTTATCACCGCCAGGCAGGATGACCAGATCCTCACAGATATAATGCGGATTAGAGGAGTAGAAAAGGCGGGTTGGCAGGAACTATAAAAAGGAGGTGTAGTTATGGCTTTCAGGAGCAGAAGGAAACAGAAAGACCAGCCTTTGCCAGAGGTTGAGGAGAAGAAGATTCTCGATGTCGATGCCAGTATGCAGGGGAGTCTGACTTTTCGTGATGCGGTAAATTTACGCATCAATGGCAAATTTGAGGGAAGCCTCGACACCAAGGGAAACTTGACAATAGGAGAAAATGCCCGGGTTCAGGCCAGTATTGTCGGCGAAAACATTGAAGTCTGCGGCAAAGTTACCGGCAATGTGGTTGCTGCGAATAGTCTCAGCCTTAGCCGCAGCGCCCATCTGGCGGGAGACATCCGCACGCCCAGGTTGAGCATAGCCGAAGGGGCGATCTTTGAGGGAAAATGCCAGATGGAAGTTAAGGAGTCAAAGGCCAGCCGTTCCACAATGCAGCAGGCGCTAATGACCGTAGAGGAATTGGCGAAATATCTGGAAGTAGACGCCGATTCAATATTAGACTGGGCAAAGGCGGGCAAAATCCCTACGCAAAGAGAAGGCAGCAGCTGGAGGTTTGACCGGGATAAAGTAGATGTCTGGATCGCCAGCGAAAAGATAAAATAAAAAGGAAATATGTCAGAAAAACTGCTGAATGTAAAAGAGGTCTGTCAATATCTCGGCATTTCGGAAGAGGATTTAAGGAAACTGGTGGGCAGGGGGGAAATTCCTGCTTACAGGCTCGGAGGCACTATTTTGAGATTTAGAAAGGACCAGATTGATAAAGTCAAAAGCCGCGGAATACCCAAGGTCCTCAAAGGAGAAGAAGCCTTATCTACCGTGCGGGATAGCCGGATGGAAAAATTGAAAGACCTTTTATATTTCAACGATTTTTACATTATCTCCGCAATTATAATTGCAATTTTACTGATAGTTATCTTTTTCACATGAGGCTATAAAGGAGGCAAAGATGTGGGACCTAATTCAAAAAGGCGGCCCGTTAATGTATTTAATCGTTCTTTGTTCTATTGTGGCTCTGGCTGTAGTCATTGAAAGGTTGTACCATTTACATCGGGCAAAAATTGATAGCGATAAGTTTATGGAAAGCATATCCAATACTGTCAAGCGCAACCGGATTATGGATGCCGTAGATTTGTGCGAGAAGACCCCCGGACCCATCGCCCACATTATAAAAGCGGGTATTTTAAAACACGACCGTTCGCGGCATGAGGTAAAAGAGGCCATAGAGGACGCGGGAATTTATGAGGTGCCGCGCCTTGAAAAAAATCTGGGGACATTGGCAACCATTGCGCATATCTCACCACTGTTAGGCCTCTTAGGCACAGTTACGGGAATGGTCAGGGCATTTCAGGTTATTCAAGAAAAGGCCACTTCCCTTTATCCGGTCAGTCCGGGCGATTTAGCCGGAGGCATTTGGGAGGCCTTAATCACAACTTGCGCAGGGTTGATTGTGGCCATACCTACTTTCGTCGCTTATAATTATCTGGTTAGCCGGGTGAAGGGCGTTGTTTTAGAAATGGAAAGGACTGCCACCGACTTGATTAATATTCTTGGACAGAGAAATGAGATTTAAAAGACATCTAGAATTTGAGAAGGGCCAATTAGACATTGCGCCGTTGATCGATGTCGTTTTTCTGCTTTTGATATTTTTTATGCTCACTTCGAGTTTCATCTTTCAGCCGGGGATTAAAATAAATCTTCCCAAAGCTGTAACCAGCGAGGTAATTCACGAGGAAAATTTAGTTATTACCATTAACGCTGAAGGCCTTATTTATTTAAATAACCGCCCTGTTGCCTTAAAGCAGCTAAAGTCTCATTTGAAAAAGGCAAGCGCCGAGAATCATCCGCTTTTAATTAAAGCCGACCGCAGGGCCTCTTTAGGTAAGGTGGTTGAGGTTTGGGATATGTCTCGGGAGGCGGGTTTAACCCAGATTAACATAGCCACCGATCAACCCGCCCAATAGATAAAGTAGAGAGTAGAGAGAAAAATAGAATTAGATTATGTGTCGGCAATTAAAAATGGCTTTGTTGATTTCTTTTCTCTGGCATCTTTTCTGTATGTCCTTTGTTTCAATAGTATTTTTACCGGGCGGTTTTAAGCCGAGGCAATGTTCTTCAGCCTATTTTTTGGGTTCGATATTGAGAAGCCCTGTTTCTGCCCGCCCCGCTTATCAACAGGCAGGCGGGCAGGCCAGGCAGATGCCCCGCGTCGACAAAGGAGACTTTGTTAAGTTGCCGCCTGAACTTGATACCCGGATGGACATAACCCCTTTTAGCGAAAGGCAACGGACATCTTTGCCGGCGCAAAGAAAGGTTCTAAATCCCGATGACTTTATCGATGTGGATGTCTCAAAAGAGGGTATACCCTATCGTCCTAGTCCTTCGCGAAGCGGAGGACGAAGCGGAGGACGGCAAATAATTTTTCAGCCCGCGTTTCTCAACTATCCTGAAGTGGCGATAGAACAGGAACTTAAAGGCAATTGGGCCGGTTTTAAGATATATATCTCGGCCGATGGTTTGGTGGAACAGCTAATATGTATACAAGTCAGCGGCAGCCCCCAGATTGACGCGGCTTTAGCAAGATATATTGAAAGGTGGCGTTTCGCACCGGTCGCAGGCCTTCAGGGGCAGTGGCAGACTGTAAAAATAAATCTGGGCCTTAAATGATAAGACTTGAATTCGAAATAGCGGTATTTTTATATTTATTAATTGCAATCTTTGGTTTTTTAACTCCCTGGCTTGTATTTTCAAAGACAAGGGTTCGCGCAAAACGCAGCGCACAGCTTGAATCAATCTGGCAGTGTTCTATTTGTACTTATATTTATGTAGATAGTAAGAACAAAATACTTTCCATCTGTCCCAGGTGTGGAAGTTATAATGAAAGAGAAGGAGGTGGCCATTGATAACGGAGTTAGGAATAGTGGCGGGAGATATCTGGCATTTTTTGGATGAACACGGCAAAAGTGCTCTGTCGGGTTTAGTTGCCGGCCTGGATAAGCCGCGCGATACTATTTTAATGAGCTTAGGCTGGTTGGCCCGCGAGGGGCACGTAAAGTTAGATAAAGAAGGCGATGATTACAAGATAGAGTTGAGAAAATAAGTTAGCCCCTTTAAATTCTAGATTGAGAAAGGGGGAACCTTGATGGAAGAAGGAAGAGGAAAAGAAGAAAAGATTCCTATTGAGTCTCCTTTGCAGGCAGTTGATCATCGTACTTTAAGTAAAGGCTTTGGCTGGTGGGCAGCCGCAGTGTTGGTTGAATCCTGGGGGCGAAGACAGGTCTGCTTATATCTCTGGCAAAAAAAGAAAGAGGGCTGGAAGAGAAAGCAGAAGTTCACCATTCACGACCCGGAGAAGTGGGAACACATAGTTTGCGCCGTAGAGGAATTGTTGCCCAAGACGCAAGCGCAAGGATGAGGCAAAATAGAATAAAAGCAGTTTATTCAAATGCGTATGAAGTAAATATCGGCGCCCATGTCTTTCCCACCGTTAAATTTCGCCTGACCCGGGAAAAATTGATACAAGAAAAAGTTATTCCCGAACAGGACTTTATTGCCGCCCCTTGCGCATCTTGGGATGAGCTTCTTTTAGTCCATACAAAATCATACCTTAATAAGCTAAATCAAGGGACTTTATCGCCGCAGGAAATATTCACTTTAGAGATGCCTTATTCTAAAGCGCTGGTTCGGGCATCACGCATATGCGTGGGTGGAACTATCCTTGCCGCAAAGCTGGCCCTGAAAGACGGCGCCTGTGTCCATTTAGGCGGTGGATTTCATCATGCTTTTGCTGACCACGGGGAAGGCTTTTGCGTTTTAAATGATGTGGCCTGCGCACTCAGATATTGCCGTCAACACCTGAATTTAGAAAAGATCGCCATTTTAGACTGCGACTTGCATCAGGGAAACGGCAATGCGGATATATTTAAAGATTGCAAGAATGTTTTTACTTTTTCCATCCATCAACAGAATAATTATCCGGCGATCAAGCCTCCCGGCGATCTGGATATCGGCCTGGCCGATGGCGCCGGCGATGATGAATATCTGGGTGCTTTACAGAAAAATTTGCCTAAAGTTTTCAAAGATTTCCGGCCCCGATTGATTTTTTATATTGCCGGCGCAGACCCTTACCTTAAAGACCAGTTAGGGGCGCTGGCGCTTACTATGGAAGGTTTAAGCAGGAGAGACGAGTTTGTTTTTGCCCTGGCAAAAGAAAACGGGGTTTGTGCGGCAGTAGTCTTTGGGGGAGGTTATGCCCTGGATATCAATGATACGGTAATTATTCATTGTAATACAGTAAAAAAGGCCCTGGAGGTGTTTGGCTAATAGAATGGACCTGGTCCGTTTGTTGGAAGAAAGCGCAAAAAAGTTCTCCTGGCGCAACTGTTTAATTTCCGGCGGCGGAGTTTACAGCTTCCGCTCCTTAAACAGAAAAGCCAATCAATTATCCTTTGGGTTAAAAGAAAGGCTGA
>JAHIIS010000163.1 GCA_018899075.1 Candidatus Omnitrophota bacterium
CCCGCCTCTGCCGTTTATATCAAATCGCAGAAGAAGGCCGCAGAAAACTTAGGCATAGAGTATATGCTTGAGACGCTCCAGGCCAATATAACTCAAGCAGGTTTAATCGAGTTGCTTGGCGGATTGAATCAGGATAAGGGTGTCTCAGGAGTAATCGTTCAGCTTCCTTTGCCCAAAGGGATAGACTACAAGACCGTAATGAGCGCTATTTCTCCGGCAAAAGATGCCGAAGGGATGCATCCGGAGAATTTAGGACGCGTGCTTCTGGGCAATTTCCGGATGGCTCCCTGCACAGCCCAGGCAGCAATGGAGCTGATTTCTTCTACGGGAGTTGAATTATACGGAAAAGAGGCGGTTGTTGTGGGTCATTCCGAGATTGTGGGAAAACCTTTAAGTATGTTATTATTAAATAAGTTTGTTACCACTACCGTCTGCCATATCGCTACCGGCGAAAGAGGCGTACTTCCTGAACATGTAAAGCGGGCAGAGATTTTGGTTGTGGCGGTAGGTAAGGCAGAGTTGGTAAAAGGTGACTGGATTAAAGAAGGCGCCATAGTTATAGATGTGGGTATTAATCGTGTCGGCGATAAGCTTGTGGGGGACGTGGAGTTTGAGAAGGCCAAAGAGCGCGCAAGTTTCATTACTCCCGTTCCCGGCGGCGTCGGCCCGCTCACAGTGACAATGCTAATGCGCAACGTCGTCAACGCTTTCAAGGCACAGCATAGCTAAACCGTCATAACCAGTACCGTCATAACCAGTACCGTTTTCCAAACTAATCGGGAAACTGGAATATAAGGAGCTAATCAATGAGTGAGAAGCATATCGAACGTTCGTATGATGCGGCCTCGCAGAAGATGATAAAGAAGGCGGATGAAGAGAATATCAAAATCGCATGGGATAGGTATGATGCGATGCAGCCGCAGTGTGGATTTGGAGAGCTGGGGCTATGTTGTAAGGTCTGCAATATGGGGCCTTGCAGGATTGACCCCTTTGGGGAGGGGCCGCAAGAGGGCGTCTGTGGGGCGACAAAAGATACGATTGCGGCGCGAAACCTGGCGCGGATGATTGCCTCGGGCGCAGCGGCACATTCCGACCACGGCCGGGATATCGCCCACGCTTTAATCTTAGCCGCTAAAGGAGAAGCGCACGACTATCATCTCAAAGACACGGAGAAATTAAAAAGAATAGCCGAAATCTATGGGATTGATACTCAGGGTAAAAGCATTGAGAAGATAGGGGAAGAACTGGGCGAGAGCTGCCTTTCCGAATTCGGCCGGCAACACGGCGAATTAAGAATGGCCAGCCGCGCCCCGGCAAAAAGGCAAGCTTTGTGGAGAAAGTTAGGTATTACTCCAAGAGGCATAGACAGAGAGGTTGTCGAGATAATGCACCGCACTACTATGGGCGTGGATAATGATTATAAAAACATTATCAATCACGGAATGAGAGCCGCGCTTGCAGACGGTTGGGGCGGCTCGATGATTGCTACCGAGCTTTCCGATATCTTATTTGGCTCGCCCAAGCCGATACGGGCGACGGTGAATTTAGGCGTATTAAAAGAAGACCAGGTGAATATCGTTGTTCACGGGCATGAGCCGACACTTTCTGATGTGGTGCGGGAGGCAGCAAAAGATGCCGAACTTCTGGAACTGGCCAAAAAATACGGCGCAAAAGGGATTAACATCGCCGGGATGTGCTGCACGGCAAATGAAATCCTGATGCGCCACGGTATCCCCTCTGCCGGCAACTTCTTACAGCAGGAACTGGCAATCCTGACCGGTTCTGTGGAATTGATGATGGTGGATGTGCAGTGTATAATGCCGGCTTTATCCGGCGTGGCTAATTGTTTTCACACAAAATTGGTTACCACTTCGCCGAAGTGCAAGTTTCCCGGCGTTGAGCATATGGAATTCAAAGAGGAGAAGGCCCTGGAAATCGCTAAAGATATTATCAGGAAGGGCGTGGAAAATTATAAAAATAGAGTTAAGGAGCGGGTGGATATTCCTGGGGAGATAAAAGGGCTCGTTGCCGGCTTTACCACGGAAAATATTTTTCACATCTTAGGCGGCAGGTATCGCGCGACATTCAGGCCGCTGAATGATGCGATAATTTCCGGAAGGCTTAGAGGGGCAGCAGGCGTTGTTGGCTGCAACAATCCGAACATCAGGCACGACTGGGCGCATATCTCGATGGTTAAAGAGTTGATTAAACATAATGTTTTGGTAGTGCAGACAGGATGCTCGGCAATTGCCTGCGCCAAAGAAGGCCTGCTTACACCGGAGAGCGCTTTTGAATATGCCGGAGCCGGGCTTCAGGAGATTTGCGAGGCCGTAGGTATTCCGCCGGTGTTGCATGTCGGCTCTTGCGTGGATAATTCCCGGATTTTACTTATTCTTTCCGAAGCAATTAAAGAAGGCGGTTTAGGAGAGGATTTAAGTGATTTGCCTGTGGCCGGGGCGGCTCCCGAGTGGATGAGCGAGAAGGCCATTGCTATCGGGTTTTATTTTGTAGCCAGCGGCGTATATACAGTCTTTGGCACGCCCCATCCTGTACTGGGAAGCGAGAACCTGACTAATTATATTACCAATGAACTGGAGAATGTTGTGGGCGGAAAGTTTGCCTTTGAGGCCGACCCGATTCGCGCCGCACAGATGATGATAAAACATATTGATAAGAAAAGAGAGGCGCTTAAACTGCCCCCCTTGATGTATGAGCGAGAGCCGGTGAGAATGTCAAATAATGGCTAAAGACTTACTCCAGAAGAAAAAAACAAAAGATATCAAGATATATTGCGATATTACTAAATGCGTTGGGTGTAAGTCCTGCGAGCTCGCCTGCGCAGTGGAGCACTCGCAGACAAAAAATATTTTTACCGCGCTTCGTGAAAAGACCCTGCCTAAAAAAAGGGTCAGGGCAGAGAACGTAAGCAGTAAGATTATTTCCCTGCACTGCCAGCACTGCGAGGATGCGCCGTGCATCAAGGCCTGTATGAGCGGGGCGCTCTCAAAGGACGAAAAGACAGGCGCTACCCTGCACGATAAAGATAAGTGCGTGGGCTGCTGGATGTGCGTGATGGTCTGTCCCTTCGGCGCTATAGTGAGAGACGTAGAGAATCATATCGCGGTCAAATGCGACCTCTGCCCGGATAGAGAAGATTTCGCCTGTGTCGTGGCCTGCCCTACAGGCGCTTTATTTGTGGGCACAAAAGAGGAATTTGAGAAAAAGATTAAACAGAAGAAAAAGGGATGAGTATGGATTACGTGATTGTAGGTGGCAGCGCAGCCGGCGTAACTTGTGCGCAGACTCTAAGAAAACACGATAAAAAGTCAAATATAACGGTAATCTCAGATGAGGTATTTCCTCTATATTCGCGCTGTCTCCTGACCTATCTTCTGGCGGGTTCCATTGAGGAGGATAAACTCTATTTTAAAGATAAGAACTTTTACAAGGATAACAATATAAAGCTCTATTTGTGCAAGAGGGCTGTTTCCATAGACAGAAAACAAAAAAAGGTTTCTCTGAAAGATAAAACGAAAGTTTCCTATGATAAACTAATGCTCGCCACCGGGGCCTCGCCTAAATTAGTCGATGTCCCCGGGATTGATAAAAAGGGCGTATTTACAGTAAGAAAGATAGATGATGCGCGTTCGATAATGAAGATGCTGGATAGGGTTAAAAAAATTGCTGTATTAGGGGGCGGATTGATAGGTCTGCGGGATGCCTATGCATTGAGTCAAAGGCAAAAAGAAGTAACGGTTGTCGTAAAGAGCCCGCAGGTTTTATCGCAGATGGTGGATATGCAGGCAGCGCGCATCATCGCCTCGGTCTTAGAGAAAAACGGGATAAAGATTATGACCGGCGTGGCAGCAGGCGAGATTACCGGCAAAGAATTTGTAGAAGGTATTTTATTGGACAATGGCGGGAAGCTCCAGTGCCAGATGGTTATCATCGGCAAAGGCGTGAAGGCAAATACAGAACTTGCTTCGTCTTGCGGCTTAAAAGTTGAAGAGGGAATTGTGGTCGATGAATTCCTGCGCACTTCTGATGAAAATATATTTGCCGCCGGCGATTGCGCCCAGACTTATGATATTGCCAGAGAAGCAAACAGAATAAACGCGCTCTGGCCCTGCGCGGTTGAGCAGGGAGAGATTGCCGCATTAAATATGCTCGGTAAAAAGATAGCTTATGATGGCTCCTTATCGATGAATTCGGTTGATTTTTTTGGCCTTGCCTGCATTTCAATGGGGATTACAAGACCAAAAAAAGAAGAGGATTACGAGATAATCTCTCAAGCCAAAGGCGATGTTTATAAAAAATTTATCCTCAAGGAGAATAGGATTGTGGGCATGGTTTTAGTCGGCGATATAAAGGCAGCGGGAATAATAAGCGCATTAATCAGAAACAAGATTGACGTTTCCTCAATTAAACATCTATTATTAGAGGATACCTTTAATTACGCCAAGATAATGCCGTTGGTTAGAAAATTTCAAGAGCGATTTAAACAGGAAGAATACAAAGATACAGTTATAACTTATTAGAGGGAGCCGCATATGTCCAAGATAGTTGCTAGCGCTGCAATCCGTGGGGCAAGAAAGGTTGCTCAGGAAGCAGAAACTTTTCTCAACAAGGCCATTCAAGAAAAAGGCAAAGACGCCAAGGTCGGATTTCCGGAAACCGCCTTTTATCTGCCGATGGCTTATGCCCTGTTAGGGCTGGAGATAAAGACTTTAAATGATATGGTTCCGGTTCTGGAGCACGTAAAGTCGCTGTTGCACGAAGAGCCGACGGATAAGCTCTGGCTTCCTTACCTGGGAGATACTTTGGATTCCGGGATTGCCACCTTACTTGCCGAGGAGTTGATTGTGGCGCTGCGTTATCTTTACGGCCAGGAGCCTCAACCCGACTGTAACGGATTTTTCTCGGATACTATTTTAAGAAGCCTGGGTATCCAGTTAGTTGACGGAAGGATGCCCGGTTTCGCCGCCATTTTAGGAGCAGCGCCGGACAACAAAACCGCTGTTGAGATTGTGCGGGAATTTCAGAAGCGCAATATCCTTACCTTTGTCGGTTCCTCCGTTAATGGCCGAAGTATTATCGACCAGTTAAAAGAGGAAAAGGTGGAGATGGGCTGGGATACTTACATCGTTCCTTACGGAAGGGATACTATCACCGGAATTTATCCTCTGCACTGGGCAATCCGGGGGGCGCTTACCTTCGGCGGACACAAAAAAGGCGAGGCCGCCAAGTGCTTGAAGTATTGCAAAGACAGGGTCTTTGCCTTTGGACTGGCGCTGGGAGAGGTGGATGATGTAAAATACGCCACTGGTGCCGGGGCAATCAATATGGGCTTTCCGGTAATTGCCGATACCGATATCCCGGAAATTAGGCCCACGGGTATCTGCACTTACGAGCATCTGGTCAAAGAGCGCGATTATAAAAAGATTGTCCCGGTCTGCATTGAAGTAAGGGGGGTAAAGGTCAAGATTTCCGAAATCCCCATTCCCGTTACCTATTCCGCTGCCTTTGAGGGAGAGCGGGTGCGCAAAGAGCAGATGTATGTGCAGTTCGGCGGCAAATACACTACTGCCTTTGAGTATGCGCGGATGAAAAAACTGGATGAGGTGCAGGACGGAAAGATTGAGATGGTTGGCCCGGAGATAGATGAGGTTAAAGAAGGTGGGGCACTGCCTTTAGGAATTCTCGTTGAGGTAGCCGGAAGAA
>JAHIIS010000164.1 GCA_018899075.1 Candidatus Omnitrophota bacterium
CTTTTCCAGTTCATCCGCTCTAGCAACTTCGGCGACATCCCGGCTTAAAGACTCTACATTCTGCGCCGCTTTAAGATAGGCGCGGATGCGGAAAGGATTTTCCTCCTGAATTTCCAGGATTTCGGCAATCTGACGGAAAATTTCCGCCACTTCTTTGTTCTTCAAATCAGCTCCTCTACGATATTCTGCACATACTTGGCGATAGAGGGCGCGCAAGTCAAGCCGGGTGAGTCAATCCCGATAAGATTAATCAATCCGGGAAGCCCTTTTTCTTCTTCGTGGCAAATTATAAAATCTCTAAAACCGTCTTGCGGGCCCTGCAGTTTTGCTCTGATACCTGCGGTATCAGCAGCCAAATCAGCGCTTTCAATAAAGGGCAGGAATCTATTTACTGCCCGCGAAAAATCTTCCTTCCTGGAACCGTCAATATCATAATTTGCCCTGCTTCTTTCGATATATCGGGCATCGGGCCCCAGGCGCAAACCTGCGCCTAAATCAGGAGTGGCATGTATTCCCAGAGAGACCTCTTTCTCATTCGGCACAGGATAGACTAAATGCTTAATCATCCCGCTTTTGTTCGCCCCGACCCGAAAATATTCGCCTTTGCAAAATTTCAAAATATAATTTTCCTTCTTTATATCTATACCGGCGAGTTCCGCAATGATGTCGCTGTTTAGCCCGGCGCAATTTATCAGGATGCGGGTAAAAAAGGAAAAATCGGTTCCGTCGGCATCGCCAACACTAACCCTGAATCCTCTACCATCCTTCTCTATTTGCCTGACCTCGGTCTGGAAAACAAAATCTGCTCCCTGCGCTTTAGCTTTTTGAAAAAAATGGCGCATTAAGTTATGCGAATCGACTATGCCTGTATCCGGCGAATATAGGGCTGCCGGCGCTCTTATATTCGGCTCCATATCTTTTACATCTCTTGCGCTGAGAATCCTAAGGCCCGAAACCCCGTTCTGTCGGCCATTCTGCAAAAGGCGCTCAAGCTCTTTGAGCTCTTCTTTTTCGCTGGCCACAATTAATTTCCCTACTTTTTTGTAAAGGATGCTGTCTCTTTCGCAAATTTCATAAATCAAGCGGTTGCCTTCGACGCAGGTTTTGGCTTTCAGGCTGTCCTTGGGGTAATATATACCGGCATGGATAACTTCGCTGTTTCTACCGGAGGCCTCCTGGCCAAAGGACATATTTTTCTCCAGTATATAAACAGCGTGGCTGGGTTTGGACACAGAAGCGCTAACCGCTAATCCGATTATCCCTGCTCCAATAATGGTAATATCGACTTTTTCCATTTAATACAGAAGTCTGCGAGGAAGGCTGATGTCGCCAACAGTTACACGGCCTGTATACGTTAAGGCCTGCGGATTAAGGAATCCTCTTTTAAATAAACCGAAAGTAACAGTGTGTTTAGCCTTAACGGCTATACCGTGAACTTTTCCTGATGTCGCATCCAGTCCCGAAGGGATATCTAAAGAAAGGACAGGTTTTTTAGAGCCGTTGATAAGCTCGATTAAGCTATAAACAGGCTCTCTTACTTTATCTTTAAGCCCTATTCCCAATAAAGCGTCGATAATCAAATCCGTATTGTTTAGCTCTTTTTTTAACGAAGGCAGCTTTGGCCTTAGGATCTTCTGCCCCATCCTGCGTAAAATCCCGTAATTTATTTTTGCCTCCTTCGACAGCTTTCTTTCTCTACCGGGGAAATAAACTTTCACCTTGACTGCGTGGTTAATCAGGTGCCGGGCGCAGGCGAAACCATCGCCGCCGTTATTGCCCTGCCCGCAAAAAAGTACAACATTCCCCTGCCCGACTTTAAGCACCTTAAGAACCACAAAAGCGCTCGATATCGCAGCGTTTTCCATCAGAATTATCGCCGGAATACCATATCTTTCGGTGGCCTTTTTATCGATCTGCCGCATTTCTTCGGCAGTTACAATCTTCAGGAGACTCTCCTTACTGCCCGGCTTACGGGGATGAAAACACGCACCCGCCTTAGTAGGGGTCGGATTCATCCGACCCGACAAGATAAATCTGCTCGATTCGGCGGGCTCGATTTATCGAGCCCCTACAAACATATGAAAATTGGACTTTTTCGATACCAGGTTAACCTATTACTTTAAAGACCTCGTCGTGTTCGCGGACATGTTCGTTAAGCTTCACACCCACCTGGTCTCCTACCTTGGCTTCCTGCACGTCCTTGTGTTCAATCTGCATTGAATCTATAGTCTGCTGAAAATCGGAAGTATGGCCTTTAAAATGCAGTGTATCTCCGAGCTTTAGGCCCTCCTCTTCAAGCTTTATAATCCCCACGCCGAGGTGTCCAAAATAATGGGAAATCGCGCCGATCTTTTTCTCTTCCATTTTTCACCTCCTTTCAATACGCTCCGTTACATAACGGTTGATATTAAAACGGTCGAAATCGCTGATGCCGGTGAACTCTATGCCGGTATCAAAATATACCCTGGGCTCATCGCCTGCAGACTCAAATCTTTTCTGCCAGACCACCCTGCCTAAAGCGCGAATAGGGTCTTTTAAGTCGGGAACTTTTATCTCTAATTGCAAAGGGGTTTCAGCGCTTAATTGCTCTTCAACGGCCAGGCAAAGCCCGCTCGCGCTGACATTCTTTGAAAAAGCCCCTATTGTTCCCGGCTTTCCGATAACTGTATATTTTACTTCCACTGAAGCCTTGAGGC
>JAHIIS010000165.1 GCA_018899075.1 Candidatus Omnitrophota bacterium
CGCAACTGCTCAATCTCTTTTTTCGTCTTATCTAACATCTTTTCCGTTCTTTCTGCGAGATGTTTTTGCTCCGCTCGCTTCGCATAAAACACCTCGCAAAATCACCTTCCCGCTGCCAAACGTTCAGCTAACGTCGTGGGTAGTCCCGCTTTAATAATCTTCTCCTGAGCCTTTTGGACATCGTAGGGCACCCTTTTTATTTCTACGTCTTCGCTCTCGCTATCGTAGACTACATATGAGGCCCGAGGATCTGCGTCCCGGGGCTGACCGACGCTGCCTGCATTAATAATATACATCCGGGAGGCCTTTAATTTAACCTTTGCCTGAAAAGTAAATGAGTAATTTTCGCCCTCTTTGATAAAGATTAGCGGCGCATGAGAGTGCCCGATAAAACAGAGCCTTGTGCGCAGGAGCTCGAACGTCCTTGCCGCAGAAGAGATGTCTAAAATATACTCAAACTGTCCGGGGTTCTGCAGGCTTGCATGAACTAAAGTCAGCTCCTCCTCCCGATGAATCAAGTCCAGGTTTTTGAGGAACTCTTTATCTTCATAAGCCAAATTTTGCCTTGTCCATAACACCGCTGCCTTCGCCGCAGGGTTAAAGTAGGCAATGTCAAAAAGGCCTACCGCTGCCCAGTCGTGATTGCCGGCTATCGTGGGGGCATCTATTTTTTTTATTTCGGCAATGCATTCGCGGGGATTTGCGCCATAACCAACGATATCGCCAAGGCAAAGGTATCTGTCTATGCGCTCCCCGGCCAAGGCAGCTAAAACCGCATCCAGGGCCTCAAGATTTGCGTGAATATCGCAGAATATTCCCCAGCGCATCAAAAAAATCTTATCTCAAAACCGGAAAATTCACCAGTGGCCGGCATCCAATTAACATTCTTTTGGCGGATATAGCCGGAAAATTGCCCGTCTACTTTATCTAAAATTTTATGCAAATCCTCTTCTTTCCCCTCGCAAACAAGCTCTACCTGGCCGCCG
The DNA here is from genome assembly GCA_018899075.1 of Candidatus Omnitrophota bacterium. Classification (GTDB taxonomy): domain Bacteria; phylum Omnitrophota; class Gorgyraeia; order JAFGHF01; family JAFGHF01; genus JAHIIS01. The sequence goes on from JAHIIS010000165.1 coordinate 987, forward strand.
GGCATATTTTTTACCCAACCGCCAAGGCCCAAATCAACTGCCATCGCCTCGGCGGTAAAGCGAAAACCCACCCCCTGGACCCGGCCGATATAACAGGCATGGATACGCTTTTTCATATTTTCCTTTTATATCGCAAAGTGTATAACCAATCAGGCAGCGCTTTAATCAGCCAGGCGAGAATCCGCCAGCGTGCGGTAATATAGGCAACCTTTTTCTTCTTCTTTATCACTTGAAGAATTTGCTCCGCAGCGCCTTGCGCTGTGGCTACCCAGAATAGTCCCGGCTGGCCTCTGATCATCGCCGTATCCACCAAGCCCGGCCGGATATCGGTAACATAAATATTTTTCCCGCTAAACCTGTGCCTTAACCCTTCAAGATAATTAGAGACAAAGGCCTTAGAGGCATTGTATGAAGGACAGGTAGCGCTTCCTCTCAGTGCGGCGATTGAAGATATTCCCACAATATGCCCTGAATTCTGGGCCAAAAAGTGCTTAACTGCGACATTGGCCATAGCCGCAAAGCCTGAGACATTAACATTTATCGTTTCGTTTTCTCCTTCCCAGTCAAGATTAACATTGCGGGTATTAATTCCTGAATTGAGCACAATCAGGTCCATCCCGCCCAAGTCTCTAATCAGCTCTTGCAAAAGGGCCATCGCCTCTTTTGGCTGGCCAACATCAATCCGTTTAATAAAACTTGGCGAAGGAATCTCCTTTTGCAGCTTGCGCAAGAGTTCAACCCGCCTGGCTGCAAGGCCGACTTCATAACCATTGCGGCCAAGGGCCTTTGCCAATGCTTCGCCGATGCCGGAGCTGGCCCCAATCACAACCGCTTTCTTTTTACTCTCAACCATTTCAGAAAGGCTCTATGAGCGAGCCTGCGATAAGAATTATAATTCCAAATCTTGCCAATTACTAAAATCACCATCTTTTAAATCTTTACTTACCTTATCAAAATAAATCCACCTGCCTCTATAATTTCGGGAGTCAGTATTCGTAACTATGCCGCCAAAGAGTTTTTTACCCTTTTTATTTTCGTTTTTAATATACTTACACAATCCAGCTACTTTGGGTCCCGCAACCTTCTGAGTCAATCCAGCCTTGGTATCAAATAGTCCAACTCTTCCATCTTTCAACTTAACTATAAAGTCAACATAAAATGGCTTTTCTTCTCCGTTGTTATATGATACGGCAAAGAATATTTTGTCTCTATCAGCATTCTTAAACCACCATTTAACACTTTTGGACTTCTCTAAAAATTCTATAAATGCCTTTTCGCTTTTCCATCTCTCATCGCTAAAAAACGGCTGCATAATTGATTTTTTGCACTCTACCTGAGTATAGTTCTCGTTATATTTTATAAATTCCGGTATATTCCAATCCTTAACGAAAACAAGCTCGGGTTCACGCCTTATCACTTCTTTTTGATATTCTTCTTTTGCTTTATCAATAACATTTACAAAATATCGAATATTTTTATTACTTAAAGTAATCTGAATTGCCTCGTCTTCCCCTTCCCCGCGCTTCATCTTAAATTCTGCTTCAAAAAACTTATAAACGGCTTCCTTTACACGGCCAACAGACCTATCTTCCGGATAAAACGGACTTAAGTTTTGTCTGACAAAATAATCAAACAAACGCTGTCCGTCAAACGCGCTTACAGTAATTGCTTTGTCACCCGAGATTGTCCTTCCGGCTAATACATCTATATCTTTCGCCTTCCAATCATTAAAGACTTTTATATCCAATCTCTTTGCTTTCTTATCTATTTTCTTTTTTAATCCATAACTCTTTGCAACTCTCAAGAATACCTCAATAAACAAAGGCGCTAATCTTGTTTTTTCGCGGTGCC
>JAHIIS010000166.1 GCA_018899075.1 Candidatus Omnitrophota bacterium
CGTCGGCGGCATCGGCCTTTTTTCAATTATCGCCAGCATCTGCGTTGCCCAGATTACTTTTGGAAAAATGCAGAGGGAAAAGACCATCGCTTTCGATAACCCTGACGGGCAAGTAACCGTTTCTCTTGCGGCAATAGAAGACTTTATCAAACGGCTGTCTTCCGGTATGGCAGAAATTAAAGATTTGCGCAGCAATGTTATTGCCGCAAAGAACGGCATAGAGATAAATACCCGCGTTAGCCTTTGGGCCGACGCAAACATCCCGGAAACCACTGAAGCCATCCAGGCGGTAATCAAAAAGCGCATTCAAGAGATGCTGGGGATTGAAGAGCCTATTGCAGTGAAAGTGCATGTGGGAAAGATTGTCCCAAAAGAGAAGAAACGCCTTAAAAAGAAAGAGAAAGAAGAAATACAGGAAAAACCCGCCCCTTTTCGGGGAAACATCGAATACGGAAAGGATTAGAAAAATGAGCAAAAGGGTTGCAGTTTTAACCGGCGGAGGAGACTGCCCGGGAATCAATCCCGTAATCAGGGCGATAGTGAGGAAGGCATTAAAAGAAAAGTATGAGGTTGTAGGTATTAAAAACGGCTGGAAGGGATTAATCGAGAAGAGCACCTTAGCCCTTAATCTCGATTCTGTTTCCGGAATACTGCCCAAAGGCGGAACAATCCTGGGCACCTCAAGAACCAATCCTTACAAAAATGAAGGAGATGTAGAAAAAGTTAAAGCAAATTTTAAGTCTTTAAAGATTGATGCGCTGATTGCTATAGGCGGAGAAGATACTCTGGGGGTAGCCGATAAATTGTATAAAGAAGGCCTGAATATCGTAGGTGTGCCCAAGACTATCGATAACGACATTTCGGCTACAGACAGGACATTTGGTTTTGATACCGCCGTAAATATCGCTACCGAAGCTATCGACAGAATACACACTACAGCCGAGTCGCATCATCGCGTAATGGTAATAGAAGTTATGGGGCGCCATTCGGGCTGGATCGGACTTGAGGCAGGCATTGCCGGAGGCGCTGATGCAATTTTAATTCCTGAATTCCCTATCGATATCAAAGAGGTCTGTGCTCTAATAAAGAGGCGGCACAATCGCGGTAAGACTTTTAGCATCATTGTGGTAGCCGAAGGAGCAAAGTTTAAAAAAGAAGGAGCAGAGGTCTTACAAGAGGAAAAGCTGGATGCCTTCGGCCACGTAAGACTGGGCGGCATAGGACAGATCCTGGGTAACGAAATCGAGAAACGCACAGGGTTTGAAACGCGGGTTACGGTATTGGGGCACATCCAGAGGGGAGGCACCCCTACCGCCTTTGACAGGGTCCTGGGCACCCGCTACGGAGTTAAAGCTATGGAGCTGGTTATGGAGGGCGAGTTCGGCCAGATGGCGAGCCTCCAAGGCGATAAAATCGTCTCTGTCTCCCTGGAGAAGGCAGTAGGGACCCTCAAGACCGTGCCGGGCGAGCTTTACGATATCGCCAAAATATTCTTTGGCTGAGAAATCAACCCAAAAACCCAAACAAAATGGAAGAAGAGATTAGGTCTATTCTAAAGGAAAGTATCGCGGTTAAAGAGAAGCTCTGCCGGGATGATTTGATTGCCTCAATCGAGAAACTGGCAGAAGCAGCAGTTACTTGTTTAAGAAAGGGGGGCAAGGTAATCCTCTTCGGCAACGGCGGAAGTGCGGCTGACTCACAGCACATTGCTGCGGAACTGGTGGGCAGATTTACCCGGGAAAGAAAGGCCCTGGCCGCCATAGCGTTGAGTTGCAACAGCTCCAATCTTACTTCTATTAGTAATGATTACGGCTTTAAAGAGGTCTTTGCCCGGCAGATAGAAGGGCTGGGCCGGAATGCAGATTTAGCAATCGGGATATCTACCAGCGGAAGTTCTCCCAATGTCCTCGCCGGCATATCTTGCGCTAAAGCGATGGGGATGAGAACCGCCTGCCTTACCGGCGAAGGGGGTGGGGAGCTGGCAAAAAAAGTAGATCTGTCAGTTTGTGTTCCGTCTAAAAACACCGCACGCATCCAGGAAGCCCACATTACCATCGGCCATATTATTTGCGAGCTAACAGAAAAGGCCTTCTTGTAAATGATTAAAAATAAGATTAAACAATTGAAAGAGTTGAAGAGAATCGTGGCGGCTTCCAAGAAAAGGGGGGAAAAGGTTGTTTTTACCAATGGCTGCTTTGACATCATCCATCTGGGACATATAAGATATTTAGAAAAGGCCTCTTCATTAGGAGATAAGCTTGTAGTTGCCCTCAATAGCGACGCTTCTGAGCGCAGACTAAAAGGAAACACACGCCCCATAATCCCTGAACAAGAAAGGGCTGCTATAGCGGCGGCTTTCGAGTGTGTGGATTACGTAATTATCTTTGCCGAGACCACCCCCCTTCGTTTGATTAAAGCTCTTCAGCCGGACGTTTTGGTCAAAGGAGGCGATTGGCGAAAACCGGATATCGTAGGAAAGGACTTCGTTGAATCTTACGGCGGCAAAGTTGCCAGCGCAGGCTTTGTTAAAGGATACTCCTCCAGTTCAATAATTGCCAGGATTAAAAAAACTAAGTGAAAAAGGATTTATTCAGAATCATCGATGCCAATCTGAATCGCTCCCGCGAAGGCTTAAGGGTCTGCGAAGAAATTGCCAGGTTTGCCTTAGAAGACGAAAGATTAACAGGTGAGTTTAAAGACTTAAGGCACGGAATTTCCCGTAATATCAAAAAATTTCCCGGCAAGTCAAGCGCGCTTCTTGAATGCAGAGAGTCCCGGGCTGATGTGGGAAGAAAGATTTTGAGTAAGAGCAGCCGAAAAGATTACAAAGATGTATTCTTTGCCAACATTCAGAGAGCGAAGGAGTCTCTCAGGGTTTTGGAAGAATTCTCCAGCATATTTAACCGGTCCTTAAGTAACGCCTTTGCCGGGTTGCGATTTAAGGTTTACGAGTTAGAAAAAAAGACGATTGCGAGACTTTAGGCTATATGTAATCTTAGATGTAGATATCGCCGGTCCTGGCGGCGATATTGTGGAAATTGCCCGTAAGACTATTTCAGCAGGAGCCGATATTTTACAACTAAGAGCGAAAAGCTGTTCCGACCGCAGGATTTTAAAAATAGGCCGGGCCATTAAGAATCTGGTTCGAAAAAGCAAAGTCTTATTTGTGCTTAATGACCGCGCTGACCTGGCACGCATTATCGACGCTGATGGCCTGCATTTAGGCCGGGAAGATTTGCCTGTAAAAGATGCGCGGAATATATTGGATAATAATAAAATAATCGGCCTTTCCACGCACAGCGTTGAAGAAGCAAAAGAAGCAGAAAGACAAAAAGCAGACTATATTGCCATCGGGCCGATATTTCCTACCGCTACAAAACCTCAATCTATTGCTTTAACGCCAGGGATAATCACGAAGATTAAAGACAAGGTCAAAATCCCTTTTGTGGCAGTGGGCGGAATAAACCTGGATAACCTTGACCAGGTCAAGGCTGGCGGCGCACAACGCGTTGCCGTATGCAGAGCCATTATTACCGCCAAAGACGTCTTTGCTGTAACAAAAGAATTTAGACAAAGGTTATACCGATGACACAATTAGAAGCGGCAAAAAGAGGCAGAATAACCGTTCAGATGAGAAAGGCAGCCCGTAGCGAAGGGGTGCCTCCGGAGTCTATCCGCGAAAAGATTGCCCAGGGTAGAATAGTCATTCCTTATAATAAGGCCCACAGCCCCAAAATGATCTGCGCAATCGGGGAAGGCCTGACGACGAAAGTCAATGCTAATCTGGGCACATCGAGCGACTATTCAAGCATAAAAGACGAATTAAAAAAGGCGAAGGTATCAATTTCAGTCGGCGCCCATACTGTTATGGATTTAAGCACAGGCGGAAATATTTCTCAAGCACGCAAGACTATTCTGCGAAATTGCCCTGTGC
>JAHIIS010000167.1 GCA_018899075.1 Candidatus Omnitrophota bacterium
CCGCTCAACCCAAACCGTCCTGGATAGGGCGTATCAGCTGATAAAAAAGAACGACCCGGATACTTTAGAAGTAAAATTAAAAATTAGCAAAGAGCTAACTTCCACTAAAGAGAGTGGCCCCTCTATAAAACATCTTCATTTTGATACAGGCGCGACAGAGGCCAATGAAGTAGCCAGGCTAATTGAAGAAAAGGTAAAGAACGAAGGCCTTTCTTTTGGAGAAATTGCAATTCTGGTGCGTTCCAATAGCAATGCGGAGCCTTTCTTGCGCGCTTTAAATATGCGCTCTATCCCTTGGCGCTTTTCCGGAAGTCAAGGTCTTTACAGGCAAGAAGAAATTCGCTTTTTGATTTCTTTTCTGCGCACTCTCGCTAACCCCGATGATAGCATAAGTCTATATCATCTGGTAAGTTTTCCGCAGGTATACAATTTAGATATGACTGATTTAGCCCGCTGCTCGAACTGGGCGAGTAGAAAGAGTCAGTCTTTATTTACCGTATTTAGCCAGTTGGATAAAATTGAAGAACTTGCAGATATTCCTCCAGAAACTAAAGTCTTGATTGGAAAGATTGTTCAGGATTTAAACTACTACTTGGAGGAAGCGCGCACTCTCTCTACCGAAAGACCACTTTATCTATTTTTACAACAATTAGGTTTTATCAAAGAATTGTTAAAAGAAGAAGACGTTGTTAATAAACGACGCATCAAAAACATTACCCGCTTTTTTAACATTGTAGAGAATTTCGAAAATCTGGCCGTAGAGGACCGCCTGCCTAATTTTGTTCGGCATTTAGATATGCTTATTTCTGCAGGCGATGACCCGGCAATTGATGAGGAGGGTTTAGATTTAGAAGCGGTGAATGTTTTAACAGTGCATAAGGCCAAGGGTCTGGAGTTTAGTGTTGTCTTTATGGTTAATTTAGTGAAGAACCGTTTTCCCTGGCCGAGGCGACGACAGCCCTTGGAGGTGCCTCTGGAGTTAGTCAAGGATAGTCTACCCAGCGCAGACTCTCATATTCCGGAAGAGAGAAGGCTATTTTATGTGGCGATGACCCGGGCAAAACAGGAATTATATTTTACCGCGGCCCTCGATTACGGAGGAAAGCGCGTATGGAAGGTCAGCCCGTTTGTGCCTGAGGCCCTGGGTGAGAGCTTCCAGGAACCAGAGGTAATTAGACGTGAGGCTATCCAGGAGATTGAGCGTTTCGCTCCCAGGGCTCCTACACCAGCTCTGAAAGAAAAACCTATAGCTTCTGATAAGCTTCTGGTTTTGAGTTTTAGCCAGATTGATGACTATCATACCTGCCCCTTAAAATATTATTATAAGCATGTTCTGCATATCCCGATTTCGCGCCGCCATCACAGTGCAATTTATGGCATTGCTATCCATAAAGCAATCTCGGATTTTTATCAGGCTAAAATAAAGAAAACCAGTTTTACTTTAGAGAATTTGTTTGGAAGTTTTCAGACAGCTTGGGTGAACGAGGGCTTTTTATCGCGGGAACATGAAGAGCAAAGATTTGCCCAAGGCAAAGAAACACTTAAGCGTTTCTACGAGCGAGAAAAAGATAAGCCGCTTCCGGTCTATATTGAGGAGGAGTTTAGTTTTGTTTTGGGCAAAAATAATAAGGTTATTGTCCGCTGGGATAGGATTGACGAAACCAGCGATGGAGCAGTAATAATTGACTTTAAAACTACCGATATGGTAAAGGAACTGCCGCAGGCGACTAAGCGCGTTAAAGGAAGCTTGCAACTTTCTATTTACGCTCTGGCCTATAGCATAAAGAGAGGAGAACTTCCGCTCAGAGTGGAACTTCATTTTGTGGATACGGACTTGATAGGACAGGCTCAACGAACAGAAAAGGATTTGGAAAAGACCAAGGAGCTGATTACACAGGTATCGATCGGTATCCGGGCGCAGGAATTTCAGGCCCAGCCTGGGTATCTCACCTGTGAGTATTGCGATTATCGCGATATCTGTCCCTCTACCGAAGTACCCGATGCCTTCTGGTCCTCAACCTCCAGCAGCCCGATGATAAATAAGTTACCAGTCATCCTTCGACTACGCTCAGGACAAGCCAGTCACAGGTTACAAGTTAAAGAAGGAAAATCCAGCAGCCCGATAGAGAAAAGAAAGGGCTCTTTCGACTTCGACGTAGAGTTAACTCCACTTGAGATGCTGGGTAAGCCTTCTATAGAAGATAATATCATAAAGTCATCCATAAATATGTGGGAAGAACTAAAAGAATATCTTGATAACCCTAAAGAAAATCCCAGAGATGGTATTGGGTTGGGTTATTTGTATACAATAATAAAAGAGGCGCCAAAGACCTTTAATGATATGGAGCGATATGCAAGTTCTGCAAAAGATAGAGGTATTACCACAGTGATTTACTCTGGTGAAGGCGGTCAGATACTGGGTAATCGCGCTCTTATTAAGGCTTTGGGTTCAAAGAATGACATTAACTTTATATTCGCCAATAACCTAGAGTCAAGGACAGCGCTTAAACAAAGCCTAAAAGGAAAAGCCAAAGAGGTTCTATTTATCGCCTCTTCAAAATCTGGCGGTACTGATGAGACTGCCTTCAACACTCAGACCATAATCCGTTATTTTATCAGGGAATTTAGCAATGATGAAGCGGTTGCAGATAGTTTAATCGCAAAACTACAGGGCAGAGACATTACCAAAAAAGAGCATGAGCTTCTGTTGACAGAAAAAGAGGAAGGGGTGTTGGAAGAAGTC
>JAHIIS010000008.1 GCA_018899075.1 Candidatus Omnitrophota bacterium
CCCGCATTTATTTTCATTAAAGATTTGCCTCATCCACATATTCCCAGAGTTGAACTGCAGCTAAAATCCGTATTCTCAAGATTGCTCAAAACCCTCTCCGAGGTCCGCCGCAACCGCCCTCTGGTCAGATTCTTAATTTCTGTCTTTCTATGTTTGAATGCGGTCAACACTATTATCATCTTTATGAGTGTTTACGCCAAAAGGGTAATCAACTTTGGCAATACGGAGATTATTTATTTTATGTCGGTCTCGACTATCTTTGCCATAGCAGGCTCTTATGTGTTTGGCCGGCTTACCGACCGCTGGGGCTCAAGAGACACTTTAAATCTGGCAATCAAGGGCTGGTGCCTGACTATATTCCTGGCCGGGATATCTACGTATCGCTGGATGTTCTGGATAGTCGGCCCTTTAGCGGGGATTTGCCTGGGCGCAACCTGGGTCTCGGCGCGCACAATGTTAATTGAACTTGTCCCCCGGGAAAAGATCGGCCAGATGTTCGGCCTGTTCGGGCTGGCCGGAAGATTCTCTTCCGTATTAGGGCCGGTAGTCTGGGGGCTGGTTACCTTTGCCTTCGCGGGACTGGGGCTGCTTAAATATAGATTAGCGATAGCCTCGGTATTTATATTTATGTTTGCCGGATACCTTATTTTCCAGAAAGTCCCCGACCCGCGCAAGGTTGAGCTTGAAAATTAGCTGCTCCTATGATAGGATAGCGCAAAGGATTAAAAAGAATGAAAAGCAGAAGTCTTTTGTTAGGCCTGGGGTTTGACGCCAGAGACAGACACAAGCGGATTACGCGGGGTAAAAACTTTTACATATTCGGGGGCTCAAGAGGCACGCATCAGTTTATGCAAGAAAGCTGCATTAAGTTTAACGAAGAATTGAACAAGAGGCATAAGGCCTTAGGCGATATATCCCGCGAAGAATTCTATAACATCGCTCACAAAGTAGGATTAAAAGCACCCCGCCAACAAGAAGATAAATCCGAATAAAAATGGCTGAAGAGCAAAAGAAAGAACCCCGTATAAGCACTATAAGCAGCACATTCAAGCTGTGGTTGGTAGCGATTATCTTTTTCCTGACCTTTTTCCACCTTTACGCCATATATAACTATCCCCAGACCAGGATAATATCCAACGAGGTCCTCCTGGGGCTAGTCTTAACTCTTGTGGGTTACCTCTGGATTCAAGAACTGAGAGATAGAGAAAGGCTGCAGGCAATTAATCTGGCCTTAATTAAGGCCCAAAGGCAGCTTGAGCACGCAGAAATCGACACTATTGCTGCGCTGATCCTGGCTGAAGAAGCAAAAGACCCGTATGTACGCGGCCACTCCAAAAGAGTTACCAGATGCGCCGTCGAGCTCGCCCAGGAGTTAGGGTTTTCGCAGGAGCAGCGCAAGACAATCGAGCGGGCAGGAATTTTACACGATATCGGCAAAATCGGCATTAGCGACGCTATCCTGCGCAAGCCTGATAAACTTAACGAGGAAGAGTGGACGGTCATTAAGAAGCATCCGCGAAGGGCGGCAGAGATACTTGAGCCTTTAAGCTTCTTAACAAAAGAAAAGGAGATGATTTGCCATCATCACGAGAGATTTGACGGTAAGGGTTATCCCGACGGCCTAAAAGCCGAAGAAATTCCTTTAGGGGCGAGAATTTTAGCGGTAGTCGATAGTTTTGATGCAATGAATTCCGAACGGCCCTACAGAAAGCCTCTTGCGGAAGATGCAATTATATCGGAGTTAAAGAGTGCCTGCGGCAATCAACTCGACCCCGGCGTTGTAACCGCCTTTCTGGGCCTGCTCAAAAAGAAACCCAGCCTCTGGGAAAGAGAAGGATGAACATCCATCCCACAGCAATTGTCAGCGAGAAAGCGAAATTAGAAGAAGAGGTGGAGGTCGGCCCTTATGCGGTTATCGCAGACGGCGTTAAAATCGGCCGAAGGACAAAAATCTATTCCCACGCCCATATCTTAGAGCAGACCACCATCGGCGACGATTGTCAAGTGCACATCGGGGCGGTCTTAGGGCATCTGCCCCAGATACGCAAAGGTACAGCATCCTTTGGCCGATTGATTATCGGCCAAAGAAATATCTTTAGAGAGTACGCTACAGTGCACCGCTCAAGCCGCGACGGAGAGGCAACAATCATAGGCAACGACAACTATTTTATGGCTTTTTCGCATATAGCCCACGATTGCCGTATCGGCAGCTATATTACAATTTGCAACGGCACGCTCATAGCCGGGCATGCCGAAGTCTGCGACAATGCCTTTATTTCGGGCAATGTTACGGTGCATCAATTCTGCCGCATAGGGAAACTCTCTATGGTCGCAGGGCTTTCCCGCGTAGCAAAAGATGTGCCTCCCTATATGCTCGTCAAAGGAGACTCTATTGTCTGGGCAGTAAATTCTGTCGGCCTGAGGCGGGCAAACTTCTCTGTCCACTCCCGCAGCCAAATAAAGGCGGCCTTTAAACTGCTTTACAAATCCGGCCTTAATGTAAGACAGGCGGTTGAAGAACTGCAAAAGAAATTTGATTCTTGCGAAATTAAGCATCTAATCGATTTTATTCTGCATTCCCGGCGGGGAATTTGCGGATACAAAAGCCCTGCTTTCTGGGAAAGAATACGCTTGGGCGCTGCGGCAATCAGGCGCAGAAAAATTCCCGCATATCAGCTATTTCAGGGCAATCAAAAGAGGCAGAAATCGGGAAATTTAAAATGTTCAGAACGCTGAAGGCCTTTTTAATTTTAATCCTGATATTTGTATTAGTTGCGGCTTTCTTCCGCCATACACTTTGCCGGCTTTTAATCGAAAAAGCCACAGCCAGAGCCACGGGATTAAAACTATCTATTGAAGATTTAAACCTGAATATTTTAAACAGCAATCTATGTATGCGCGGGATTACCCTATTGAATCCGCCCGGATTTAAGAACGAGGCCTTAGGGAA
>JAHIIS010000168.1 GCA_018899075.1 Candidatus Omnitrophota bacterium
AGCGGTAATCTGGGGGATTTCTTTGGGCTTGCTTACTGCCGGCAAAATATCTACTCCGGAAATATGGTGACTCATATGCCCTTTAAGAGAGCCGGCCTTATCGAGCTTAGGCAGAAAGGGAATCAAAGAAAAGACGGTTTCTTTGGGCTTTACATTGAGCATCTTAGCCACGTCGCCGCTAAACTGCAGGTCCAGGTCAAGCAGGGCTACTTTTCTCCCCATCTGGGCCAGGCTCACGGCAAGGTTGGCGGCAATGATGGTCTTGCCTACGCCGCCTTTGGTGCCGAATACAGAAATTGTGCGACAGATGCGATTATTCATTTTTCACATAACTTTTAAATACTACCGGCACAGAAAGCCGGAGTTCCTTTTGCGTAATCTGGGAGGGAAATGAGGGATACGCAGCCACATCCTGCACTGCGCTAAGCGCGGCTTCGTCTAAGCTGCTATATCCGGAGGACTCCCTGATACTGGCTTCTTTTAGCCGGCCGTTAGATAAAAGATGTAAATCAATTTTTACAGTCCCTTCTTGCTGAGCTTCTTGGGCCTGCGCGGGGTAAGCAACTCGACTGGCGATAATAGTCTCAACCATACTACTGTAATAAGCAAAGGGCGAGCTCTCTTCCTCTTCCTCTTCCTCTTCCTCGCTATAAGCCGGAGGGCGCCGCTGGGTTGCCAGAATTGCCTCCTGTTTGAGCATCTCGCCGGCAATGTATTGGAGGTCGGCTCTCTCGCCGATAATCCTGGGCGTCAAAGAGATTACCAGTTCCGTGCGCTTATCTTTAAATTGCGTGGACTTAAATAGTTCTCCCAGGACGGGAATCCTGCTCAGCCAGGGAAGTCTATCGACGTTGCGGCTGTCCTCATTTTTAATCAGGCCGGCGAGAAAAATAGTCTCTCCTTCGTTGAGAAAGAGTTCGGTCTCGACCTCCCTTTTCTTAAGGGCGGGGATATCACCAACTTTGTTCGCTTCGTCTAAGCCACTAACCTCGGCCTTAATCTTGACGTTAATCTCGTTCTTAGAATTGACCGAGGGATTTATCTTTAAATTTACCCCGTAGTCCTTCCACTGGACACTGCTACGGCCTTCGGTCTCTACTACAGGATAACCCACCTCTCCTCCCACTAAAAAAGAGGCCTCTTTGCCGCTTAAGGTAATCAGTTTGGGATTGGCCAGAGTGCGCGCTTTACCCTCTGTTATTAAGAAATTCAGCCGGGCGTCTATGGTAGTGCGGTCCCAGCGGAATACCTTCCACAACTTGGGGGTCTTGCCGTCGATAGAGGATCCCGTGGGTTCGCTATATTTAACAGGTAGAGAATTTGACCAGTCCAATCCTAAGTTTTTCAAATCGTCACAGCTGACCTCCAGGACATCGATATCTATCTCTACCAGCGGCTGGCGTTCTTTGAGGTTGACCAAATTTACTACATTGGCAAAAGGCGCCAGGGCATCTTTGACTTTATCCAGTTCGCGCTGATTTAAGACCTCCCCCATTACGTATATATTGTCCTCTTCTGTCTTCACCCTCACCCCGCGGATATCCGAGGAGATGAGCAATCCTCTAATCCGCTGGGCAATCTTCTCTAAGTCCTTGCCAATCACGGTAATATTAAAGGAGCGCTGGCCTGCTTCATCCCAGATAATCAGGCTGGTGGCGCCTGCCTTCTTGGCTATCAACATCAATTCTCTCTCGCTTAAAACCGTCACATCAGCTATGGCGGGGTCGCCTACCGCTACCCTTTTTAGTTTATAGACCGGGAAGACTTTTAATTCGTTGACCACCAGCTGGGCATTTTGCGTCAAGGCAGCGGCCTCGCCCGCTGCTAATACTATAAGACAGATTGTTAAGAATAAAGGTTTTAATTTCATTTTGCCGGCACAGGGGTTACTTCCTTTTTTAAGCCGCGAATAACTTCCACGCTGGGCGCTGCCTCGGGGCGCCTGATGTAAAATTGCAACAAAGTATTTAAGTCAATTGCCGGGGGTAAATTGCTCAGGTCTACGGCGGGTAGGGCCTCACCCGTCTCCATCCGCGGCCTGAGGGTCAGACGAATTTTACCCTGCTCTATAGCTACGGTAAGAATCTGCACCTGCTGAGGCGTCAGCGCCAGGGTAACAGTCCTTCTTGCTGTGGAAGTGGCCTCTCGGCCGACCCTTGTTCTTTCCTTTTTTTCTTCCGTAGGCACCATTTCCTGGCCCACAGCCAGAACTAAAACGTCCTGAAACAGGGTTAAAGTAATTGCCGGAGCGCTAAAGATAGCCAGCACATCCACATGGTCTGCGGGCCTGATCATCCCGCCCACGGCCGAAGCCGCTTCTAAATTAATCGTTACCGCCCTTTTACCCGGCGGGGTCTTCCCGGCTAAAGTCAGGCCCGCGCCCGGCGCAGCCAACTTGGTCACTAAAATCTGCTCGCTGGCCATAATCGTAGCCAGGGCGGTCTTGCCCACCGCAGATTCTTTAGAGGTAAGCGCTCTCGGTTGAATAAAGTTAAGCGGCATCATCTTGAAGGCCAGCATATCATAATCGATTGTCGCGCCTCTAGAGATGTCTTTGGCCGCAACTAAAACCTGCGCTTCTCTGACCGGGACCGGCACCTGTGTTTTTTGCTGGCGAAAGTAAATATTAGTCAAAAACACGGCCAGAAGCCCTAAAACTGCCGCTATGATAATCGCCCACTTGCGCTCCATATCAGTCTCTCAATAACTCCTCATGCACAATGACATTAGCGCTCTTTCGTAAATTGCCGATTAAGGTCTTTAAAGCCTCATCCTGTTTCTTAAACAAAAGCCCCTGTTCGATATCGCTGCGGACTTCCGAGAGCGGCCTCTGGCGGGCATCCTTTATTTCTACTACCTTAATTACATAGAAGCCGTCCGGCCCCTTAAATATTGTGCCGGGTTTGTTTAACTCCAGAGTAAAGGCTACTTCTTCAAACTTTTCGAACATCGTCTTTTTATCCGGCTGCGGAAAGGGCATCTTCTGCACAATAAAACCGATATCTCCGCCCTGCCCTGCGCTTTTATCGGTAGAGTTGAGCCTGGCCAAAGCAGCAAAATCGCCTCCCTGCAAAAGCGCAATCAAAATCTCCTTGGCCTTCTCTTCCGCGGGCACCACAATCATACTCACTCTTCTTTCTCCAGAAACTGTAAAGACATCTTTATACAGTTCGTAATAATTCTCTGCTTCCTTAGTAGTTACATCTACCTTGGCCTTTTCCACTTCAACCATTTTGGCAAATAGGAGCTGTTCTTCTAAGGCCTTAATGGCCTTGCGCAGCTCTGTATCTTTATCTAACCTTCTCTCGAGCGCTTCGGCGACTATCAATTCTCTCTCTACCATACCTTCCAAAAGCCTTTTTTTGTCCTCCACTGTCTCGATTAAATAATTGGACTTTACGGAATCCGGGATATCCGCCGATGCCTGGATTTCGTCATTATAAGCCTGGATGCGGCCGTTGAAGTCTTCTAAGGTAATTATCCTGCCGTTGACCGAGGCAAGCGCCGTGCCTTCCACCTCTTCAAGCTCGGGTCTTTTCTCTA
>JAHIIS010000169.1 GCA_018899075.1 Candidatus Omnitrophota bacterium
AAAGAGGTTCAGGAAGGTAAAATATTTGCCGTCCTGGCGTATCTGTCTGTGCTCTGCCTGCTGCCCTTGCTTTTAAAAAGGGATAATAAATTTGCCTTTTATCACGGAAAACAGGGCCTGGTTATATTTATCGGGGAAGTAGCGGCCGGGATAGTAGCCTGGGTTCCCTTTTTAGGCTGGGTCCTGGCGCCGATTGCCTCGCTCCTTTTCCTTGTCTTATCGTTGATAGGGATTATTCAAGCCGTAATAGGCAACTACTGGAAGTGCCCTGTGGTCTCCGATATCGCCGGGAAAATCAAAATTTAAAATCACTCGTGTCCAAATTAGCCGGCTTCTATCGACAAGGTTGAACCTTATTAAGGTTCAACCTTGTTTAGTACCGGCCTTTTTATTTACTTGCAAAAGTGTTATAATTATGGTATAAAAAGACAAAATGCGCTTATTTAAAGACAAAGAAAGCAAAAAACGGCTGGAGAGATGGTTCGGCCGGCAATGGGTAAACTTGATTATGCTGGCTACGCGTTTTTTGACCGTTGAAAGAGCGCGCGCCTTCGGCCGGATTATGGGAAATTTGGGCTTTTATCTTATCCCGCGCCACCGCCGGCAGGCTATCCGCAACGTAAACCTGATTTACGGAAAAGAGAAGTCTAAAAAAGAACGCCGGGAGATGATCCGCCGCACATTTATTCACGCTTCCTGTTTCGGCTGGGAAACAATCTATCTTTATACCCACAATATAACCGACGGAAAAGTGAAAGGCCTGGTGAGGGAAGTAAAAGGCCTTGAGCATTTAGAAAAGGCGATGGCCCGCGGCAGGGGCGTAATCGGCCTGGGCGCGCATTTAGGCAACTTCCCCCTTCTGGCAAGGAGGCTGGACACACTGGGGTTTCCTTCCACGTCTATAATGCGCCAGATGAGAGACGAAAAGCTGGAAACTATATTTACTATAATGAGAGAGAGGTTTAGGCAGCGCTGTATACCGAAACTGCCTGTTTCCAGGGCGATTAAAGAGAGTATTGCCTGGTTAAGGCAGGGGAACCTTTTAATGATTTATGTGGACCAGAGGTCGGGCCGGGGCGTAAAAGTAGATTTTATGGGTGTCTCCACGCCCACTCCCACGGGCGCGGCGGTGTTCGCTTTAAAGACGGGCGCAGCGGTATTGCCGATTGTCAATGTCCAGGACGGAGACGGTTTCTATAACCTGCTCATCGGCGAAGAACTTCCTGTAGTAAAGACGGGGGACCAAAAGAAAGATATTTTTCTGAACACGGCGAGATTCAACAAGGCAATCGAGAAATATATCCGCCTCTATCCCGACCAGTGGTTCTGGTTCCATAACCGGTGGAAGGGGGTAAAGCTGAATGAAAACTAAGCCTCTCTGGACGATTCTTCTTTTGTCGTTTGCGCTTTGCGGCTGCGCAGGAGCCCCGCATATTATCGGCTATGATATAATTAAGAGCCCTCTGCCGCCGCCGAGCCTGGGTAAAGTTTATATCCTCACCTTTGCCGATGAAAGGCCCAAAGAAGAACGCCGGGGCGTGAAAGGCAAATTACTTGCTTTTAGCTCAAGAGACGCCCACTTCAGCAAAAAGGTCCCTCAGGCCATCGAGGAGGCCTTAAAAGGGGAGTTGAATAATGCCGGCTTCTCCGTCGTCGAGGACAAGGACTCTTGCGACTACAGGCTCGCAGGCGCAGTTAAACATTTTCAGGCAATTGTCTCTCCCGCCAAAATAACCTTTTTGCCTTATCTGGGTTCGCTCTCTACCCTCTGGGCAAAGGATGACTTCACCATTGCCCTGAGTATATATGTCAAAATGACCAACCCCGGCGGAAGAGTCCTGATTGACAAGGCCTTCGATGTCTCCCAGGATATGAGACTGCCTACGGGCCTGTTAAACCTGGCCCGGTATTCGCGCGGATTTAATTATAAGCTTAAACTTCTGGACGAAGCGCTTAAGGACGTAATGGGACAGATCCGCGATGAGGCAAAAGCCACGGTAAAAAAATGAGATTATGGGCCTTCGCTTTAGCAATGAGCCTCTTTCTATTTTCCGAATGCAGCGCAGAATATAATTTAGCCACTAAAGAAGAGGAACATATTTTTTTCAGCACAGCCAGCGAAGTAAAATTGGGCCGCTCCCTCGCTCAAAAGGTAGAGAAAAGATTTAAGATTTGTAAAGATGCGCAAATTCAGGAGCGGGTAGATAAAATCGGCCAGAAGCTGGCTTCGGTCTGCGGCAGAAAAGATATCACCTATAGGTTTACTGCCCTGGAAGGCGATAATGCCAATGCCCTTGCCCTGCCCGGCGGATATGTCTATGTAAACAGGGGGGTGGTTGAGGAAGCCGATTCCGACGATGAGCTCGCCG
Organism: Candidatus Omnitrophota bacterium; assembly: GCA_018899075.1. Classification (GTDB taxonomy): domain Bacteria; phylum Omnitrophota; class Gorgyraeia; order JAFGHF01; family JAFGHF01; genus JAHIIS01. The sequence continues at coordinate 2,370 of JAHIIS010000169.1, forward strand.
GTGTCCTGGCCCACGAAATAGGCCATAT
>JAHIIS010000170.1 GCA_018899075.1 Candidatus Omnitrophota bacterium
CAAGCGCTTAAGGGTGCAGTACGGCACCTATGGCTATTTTAACCCGGCCGCCGGCGAATACAGTACCGGCTGGTCTCTGGCTACGGTGGACACCGAACATCTCTTACGCATTTTTATAGACGGAAAGTTTTAATCTTTAGGAAGGAGACGAGGATTGAAGTACGGACATTTTAGCAGCGACGGAGCGGAATATATAATCACCACGCCCAATACGCCCCGCCCCTGGATTAATTATTTGACCAACGAAGAATACTGCGCCGTCATCTCCCAGACCGCCGGCGGTTACAGTTTTCTCAGGGACTGCCGCTTGGGCAGGATTACCCGCTGGCTTCCGGAGAACTGGCATTTCGACCGCCCCGGCCGGTATATCTTTTTAAGGGATGCCGGGACGCGAGACTGCTGGAGCGCAACTTATCAGCCCATTCGCAAGGCTCTCGCCTCTTTTGAGTGCCGGCACGGCTTGGGCTATACGGTTATTCGCTCAAGATATAAAGGGGTAGAGACGGAGGTTACCTATTTTGTCCCGCGCCGTGATAACTGCGAACTATGGCTGGTAAAGATTACCAACAGAACCAGCAAAGTTAAAACATTAGAAGTCTTTCCTTATGTAGAGTGGTTGCTCGGAGATTATCATCTGGAGCTGCGCTATCGCAATATTATGAATTTATATAACCGCGTTTGGTATGAAGGTAAAGATAAAATCATCCTGGCCAAAAAGACTGCGGCCTGGGGCGATTTGAACATTAAGCCCTTTGCCGATGTTGCCTTCTTTGGAACGTCGCTGCCGGTAAAAGGCTACGCCGTGCGCAAAAACGCATTTCTGGGGAAGTTTAATACCGAAGAGAATCCCGCCCCTATTATGAACGGGCGATTTAAAAATATCGGCTTTTGCTCGGGAGAAGACGGCATTGCCTGTTTGCGCCACGGGTTAACAATCGGCCCCGGCAAGAGTTGTGAATTTGCCGTGATTATGGGACAGGTTTCCTCAGAAGCCGATGTAGGAAGGCTGATGCGGAAATACCGCAAAGTCTCTAACGTAAAAAAAGAACTTGCCGGGGTTAAGGAACTCTGGAAAAGCCGCATCATCGACAATATCAAGATAGAGACGCCGGATAAAGACTTTGACCTGATGATGAATATCTGGGTAAAATACCAGCTTTATATCTGCAATTTCTGGTCGCGTTCGCCCTCTTTTTATCATGAGGGCTCAGGCGGCCGGGGTTTCCGCGACTCCTGCCAGGACAGCGAGGCCATAGTTTCCATTAATCCGCAGCTCACCCGCAAAAGGATTGAGGTGTTGGCTGCTTTAATCAGAAAAGACGGCACCTCTGCCCCGGGATTCTCCGGCGCAGGGAAGCCCCAGGGGCACCGGCCCAATAAAGACCATCCGGTCTGGCTTACTTCTACTGTCTGCGCATATATTAAGGAGACGGGCGAAAAAAAGATACTCCTGAAAAAGATACCCTATCTCAAAGACCAGTGGATTGGCGGCTGGGAGATGGATTTAAATTTTAAAGGCCCCTCCAGATTCGAAGGAAGCGCAACTTTATTCGAGCACCTGGAGAGAAACTTGAATTTCACCTTTAATGATACAGGAATTCGGGGACTGCCCTTAATCGGCCACGCGGATTGGAACGACGCCATTGATGCGGCGGGAATAAAATTAAAAGGCGAAAGTGTGTGGCTGGCCCAGGCCCTGGTGCGCTCTTTAAAACAGTTGAACGAGCTGGCTTTGCTTATCGGGAAAGAGAAAAAGGCGCAAGAGCTTGCGCGTAAAGCTGAAATTATGTCCGGGCGCATTAACAAATACTGCTGGGACGGCGCCTGGTATAAAAGAGGCTTTACCGATAACGGCAGCGTATACGGAAGCAGGCGAAACAGCGAAGGAAAGATTTATCTGAACAGTCAATCCTGGGCGATACTTTCCGGAGTGGCTTGCGGCGAAAGATTAAAGCAGGTTTTGAGTTCCGTAAACAGGTATTTAGACGGGCGGCACGGCCTGGCTTTGTTTTACCCGGCCTATTCCAGGTTTGACTCAAGGCTGGGAAGAATCAGTATGTTTGCCGAGGGGACAAAGGAGAATGCCGCTGTATTTTGTCATGCGGCAACCTTTATGGCTGCAGCCTTCTGCCTTGCCGGCCGCGGCCAAAGAGCGTATGAGGCGATGAAAAAGATTATGCCCAATGCGCAGGCCGATTACG
>JAHIIS010000171.1 GCA_018899075.1 Candidatus Omnitrophota bacterium
AAGGACACCGGCTTTGACCGGGCGCATTTCTTTTCCTATGGCGATTTCAGCCTTATATTTGAAACTGTCTATTATGTTATGAGCAGGGACTACAATAAATATATGGATACCCAGCAAGAGATTAATTTTGCCATAAAGAAAGAATTCGAAGCCCGGAGTATTGAATTCGCTTACCCCACACAGACGTTATATTTAACCAAGAACGCTGAATAATATTTAATAAAATGGCTACGAGCAGGGAAAAGCTGCAAAGGACCGTTCGCGAAAAACTGAAAAATTATCAGGTAGTGGTGGTTTCTAACCGCGAACCGTATTTACATTATCTAAAAGAAGGAAAGATCGCCCATCTTAAGCCAGCCGGCGGCGCAGCCCATACCCTGGATTCAATTCTGCAGGCCTGCGGGGGGACCTGGGTTGCTTACGGCAGCGGCAACGCCGACAGAAAAGTAGTCGATGAGCAGGGCAAAATTGGCCTGCCTCCGGAGGAGCCGGCCTATACCCTGAAAAGGCTCTGGCTGAATAAAGAGCAGGCGGACGGCTACTATTACGGCTTTTCCAACCAGGCCCTCTGGCCGTTATGCCATTTTGTTTATACCCGCCCGATATTCAGACAAGCGGATTGGAATTGCTATCAACAGGTAAACAAGATGTTTGCCGAGGCTGTGCTTAAAGAAATAGGCCAGCGCAAGGCCTTTGTCTGGATTCAGGATTACCACCTGGCGCTTTTGGCCAGGTATATCAAGGAGAAAAGAAAAGACGTAATCTGCGCGCAATTCTGGCATATACCCTGGCCGAACCCCGAGGCCTTTAGAGTTTGCCCGATGAAAAAAGAAATCCTCCAGGGCCTCCTGGCCAACGATATGCTCGGTTTCCACGTGCGCTATTACGGTGAAAATTTTATCAGCACAGTGGAAAGAGAAATTGAGGCCCGCATCGATAAAGAAAAGACCTCGATAATCTGTCACGGCCGCGAGACTATAATCAGGGCCTTCCCCATCAGCGTAGATTTCCAGAAGATTAGCAAAGAGGTTGACTCTCAACCCATCAAAGAGCGCGCCGTCCGTTTCAAAGAGGAGTTTTCTTTAAGCGGGGATTTGAAGATTATCTTTGGCCTCGACCGCATTGACTATACCAAAGGAATCCCGGAGAGATTAAGGGCGGTTGCCCGGCTTTTGGAAAAATATCCGCAGTATAAAGAGCGTTTCGTCTTTATCCAGATAGGCGCTTTAAGCCGCGTGCGCATTTCTCAATACCGGGATTTAAATGACGAAATAAACGATTTGGTGGAGGAGATTAACTGGAAATATTCAACCGAGAACTGGTCGCCGATTATCTTTGTAAGAAAGACCCTTTCGTTTCCCGAGACCCTGGCGTTTTACCGCCTGGGCGATGTCTGCATAGTAAGCTCACTCCACGACGGGATGAATATTGTAGCCAAAGAATATATTTGCGCTAAAAATAATTTAGACGGGATGCTGCTGCTCAGCCGCTTTACCGGAGCAGCCCGGGAACTTCCCGAAGCGGTGCTGATTAATCCTTACGACATCGAAGATTTTGCCGACAGGATAAAACAGGCCCTGGAGATGCCCGAAAAAGAGAAGGCCCAGAGAATGGCAAAACTTCGCGAGACCGTAGCGGACAACGACATCTATAAGTGGGCGGACAAGTTTATTAGTGAACTGGCGAAGACATTAAAGGCCCTGCGCCGGGCTTAACCATAACCACACCCCGGGGGTGTGGAACGGGGAACGGGGTTTACAAATGCGCATTGCTATGTTTCACTGGGGGTTTCCCCCGATTATCGGCGGGGTGGAGACGCATCTGACTATGCTTTGCCCGGAACTGGTAAGAAAGGGCCACAAGGTATTCTTACTTACTTCTTCCGTAGAGGGAATGGGAAAAATAGAGGAAGTCTTTGAAGGCACATACGTAAAGAGGACTCCTTTAATGGATTTGAACTGGCTTTACAAAAGGGGACTGGAAGGTATAGATGATAGAGTTAAAGAAGCCTTTTCGGATTTTATAGAGAAGGCCCACCCCGACATTATTCACGCCCACAATATGCATTATTTCAGCCATGCCCATGCCAAGATTTTAGAGGCATTGGCGAGAAAGAAGGGCATCCCTTTAGTTTTAACGGCCCACAATGTCTGGGATGATATTGTGTTTTTAGATTTGACCCTGGATATTGCCTGGGATGCAGTAATAGCGGTAAGCGAATTCATTGCTAAGGAATTAATCAGCGTGGGTTTGTCAAAAAGAAGGATAACGGTAATCCATCACGGCATCGATATAAAGAAGTTCCTTCCCGGCAAAGCAGGCGCAATCCTTAAGAAATACCCCGTGCTTAAAAATAAAAGGGCATTCTTCCATCCTGCGCGCACGGGACTGGCTAAAGGCAGCGATATCAGCGTAAAGGCCTTAAGAATTATCAAAAAAGCCGTTCCCGATGCCTTGTTGATCTTAGCCGGCACAAGAAGGATAATCGACTGGGGCGCTACTCAACATAAAGACCTCGCCTATATTGTCCAGCTGGTGAAGAGATTCGGCCTGGAGGAAAATACGTTTATAGAAGTGTTCACGAGAAAGGAAATGCCGGAGTTATATCAGGCCTGCGAATTCGCTATTTACCCCTCTTCCGTGGGCGAGCCCTTTGGCCTGACTATGCTGGAGGCAATGGCCTGCAGCCGGCCGATGATAGTGACCAATTCCGGAGGGATGCCCGAGATTGTCAAAGACGGCGTAAATGGCTTTGTGGTGAAGATTAGAGACTATAAAGCCCTGGCGGAGCGATGCATTGCCCTTTTTCAGGATGAAGCCTTAAGGAATTCCCTGGGAGAGGCGGGCAGAGAGATAGTTGGGCAAAAGTATACCCAGGGAATAATGGCCGAAAACACCCTCGCTGTTTATCGTAAACTCATAGCCAGGAAGAAATGAGATGCAATATTTTTTTAATACGTGGGGCAGTTTAGAAAAAAAACTATTGCGGGCAAGGCATATTCTTTTATGCGCGGACTTTGACGGCACGATTACTCCCATTAAACCCAGGCCAAAAGAGGCTAAGCTCGGCGAAGGCATCCGCCTTCTTTTGCGCAAAATCTCTAAACGCAGGCCCTTTATTGTCGGGATTATCAGCGGCCGGGCATTAAAGGACATCGAAGAGAAAGTCGGCGTAAAAGGCTTAATCTTTGCCGGCAATCACGGCCTGGAAATTGCTTATAAAAAGAAAAACTTCATTTATCCGGCGGCAAAAAGATATGTTCCGCTAATCTCTCAAATTGCCCGAAGCCTGAAAAAGCGCCTGGCCCCTTTTTCGGGAGCCATTCTGGAAGAAAAGAATCTTAGTTTAAGTTTGCACTATCGCCTGGTTAAGAGGGAAAAGCTCCCCCGGCTTAAAGAAATATTTTTCCGGATTATTAGGCCTTATTTAGCCGCGCAGAAGATTAAATTGACCTACGGCAAAAAGGTCTGGGAAGTCAGGCCGCCCATTGAATGGGATAAAGGGAGAGCCGTTCTTTGGCTTACGCAGAGGTTAGGCCCAGGGCGCGCCTTTACCATATATATAGGGGACGATGCGACCGATGAGGACGCCTTCCGGGCGGTGAATAAAATCGGCGGGATTAGTATCCGCGTAGGGCGAAAGAGGGGCTCCTCGGCGCGATATTACCTGAGAAACACCAAAGATGCGCAAAGATTTTTCCGGCGAATCGGGAGTTTAAAGAAATAATATGCAAAGACTAAGGAAGGCAAAGCAGCCTTTTACTTTTTATACCCGATTGCATTTACAGGAATTGACCGGGCAAAAAACGCGCGACCTTAAAGGACTCCTCAAAGGCATTCGGGAGCTTTCCGGCTCTGTAATCTATCACCATACCCACCGTTTCCTGCAACAGCATCAGTTCCTTTCCCCTGAGCCCCCTAACGACTTCGCCTACTGGGTAGCGGAAGTATTGGGGGAGCACAAATTGGGGGAAGAGCTGGCCAGCATCGATACAATTCAGTTTCCCAGCATCCGGGCTTTAAGAGAAAAACTTGCCCAGACTATCGAAGGCCATATCCGCTATATGGAAAAGACGGGCCAGGGCCAATTCCGCGTCTCCTCCGTTGAAGAGCAATTCCATTTTATTAAAACCATAAGTTTTGTCTTCCCCACCCCTTATGTGGCGCATAATCTTCCGGAATTTGTAGAAATTTTTAAAAAGGTCACGATTAATTCTATATACTTTCACGTTTTTGAAGCAAAGTTGCGTTTGGAAAAAGGCGTAAATGACTTTTCTTACTGGATTGATACAAGCTGTGCGGACCTCAAGCTTTCTAAAGAGTTAGCCGGGCTCGACCCTTACACCCATACTTTAGAAGGATTAAGGACAAAGATTATCGATTTGATTGAGGCGAGGCTTGAAGAGGTCAAAAAAGGATGAAACTTTCCGATTACGAAGCGGTAGTGGGTAAGAATGTTATTGAGGAACTACGCAGTTTGGCCCAGAGGCTTTCTGGTAAGGTAGTGCGCAACATCAATTCCACTGCCGTCGGCGGCGGCGTGGCGGAGATTTTAAACCGCATTATCCCTCTTTTGAACGAATTGGGAGTTTGCGCCCATTGGGACGTAATCAAGGGGGGAGAAAGGTTCTTTTCCGTTACCAAGAAGTTTCATAATATGCTGCACGGAAGGGACGAGGAACTTTCCCCCAAGGAAATAGAATTATTTTTGCAGACCAGCATTGAGAATCTAAAAACTATGGATATCTGCGCCGACATTATATTTATTCACGACCCCCAGCCCATCGCTTTGATTAAAAACAAGCCCCTCTTTAAAAAAAGCAAATGGCTCTGGCGCTGCCATATCGATGTCTCCCAGCCCAATCCGCAAATATGGGACTTCTTAAGGCCATACATCGAACAATACGACGCCTCGGTCTTTTCTTCTCCCAGCTTTGCCCAGACTCTAAAGGTCAGGCAGTTTTTAATTCCTCCCTCAATCGACCCTTTGAGCGATAAAAATAAAGAACTGAGCGGGGAGACGATAGAAGATGTCCTGAGGAAATTCGGCATTGTCCGGGACAAGCCGATTATTGCCCAGATTTCCCGCTTCGATTATCTTAAAGACCCGCTCGGCGTAATCGACGTTTATCGATTGGTAAAAAAATATATAGACTGTCAATTGGTTTTAGCCGGAGGCACAGCCACGGATGACCCGGAGTCAAATAAGGTGCTTAGCGAAGTGACGGAAAAAGTAAAAGGCGATTCGGACATTCACGTCCTGGCCATCCCCGCAGCGAGCGATATAGAGATAAATGCCCTGCAAAGAGCTGCCGATGTAATATTGCAGAAGTCCGTCCGCGAAGGTTTCGCCCTTACTGTTACCGAGGCTTTGTGGAAGGCCAAGCCCGTAGTTGCTTCGGCGGTAGGCGGCATCCCTCTGCAGATAAAGCACAAATATAGCGGCCTTCTTTCGCGGACAATTGAAGGGACAGCCTACTGGGTGAAGCAGCTGCTAAACAGCCCTGAGTACGCAAAGACGTTGGGCGAGAGCGGCCGGGAACACATTAAACAAAATTTTCTGCTCACCCGGCACTTAAGAGACTACCTCCTTTTATTTCTGGCTTTATATCATAAAGAGGATATTGTGAATATATGAAGACCGAAGTTGTAAAGATAGACCCGCAGAATATAGATTTAGAGAAGATTAAAAAAGCGGCGCAGGTTATAAAAAAGGGGGGGATAGTTGCCTTTCCCACTGAGACTGTCTATGGGCTGGCGGCGGATTTCTTTAATAAACAGGCAGTAGATAGAATCTTTGAGGTAAAGAAACGCCCTAAAGACAAACCCCTGAGTGTGCAGATAGAGGACATTACCTATTTGGAAAAATTGGCTTGCGACATTCCTGCTTTTGCTTATCAATTGGCCGGTAAGTTTTGGCCGGGGCCGTTAACTTTGGTTTTGCCTGCCCGCCCCGAATATAACTGGGCAGGCGGGAAGGCAAATAGAGGAGGGACAATCGGGGTGCGCATACCTGATAATAAGATTGCCCGCAGCCTGATAAAAGAAAGCGCAACTGCCCTGGTTGCGCCCAGCGCCAATCTTTCGGCTGAGCCTGCCGCCAAAACAGCGCAAGAGCTAATGCATTCCTTTAACGGCCTTATAGAGATGGTTATCGATTCAGGGCCGGTGGAATTAGGGATACCATCTACAGTTGTAGATTTAACCGTTTGTCCTTATAAAATATTGAGGGAAGGCGCAATTTCCCGCAAGGACCTCCAGAGCGTCCGGGCGCGGGCCGCAGTCAAGACAATTCTTTTAGTCTGCACAGGCAACTCCTGCCGCAGCGTAATGGCCTGGGGTTTGTTGAAAAAGATGTTAAAAGAGAGAGGCGATTATAAAATAATGACTGCGGGCACACGGGCATTTAAAGGGATACCCCCGACCGGTGAGACTATTCAGGTTATGTCCGAACAGGACATTGACGTCTCCGGCCATCGAACTTCGCCGCTTAGCGATGAGATACTCCGTGAGGCAGATTTAATTCTGGTAATGGAACGGGCGCACAAAGAAAATATTTTAGAGCGCAATCCCTGCCTCCGCAATAAGGTGCATTTATTAAACGAATTTGGTAGAATCGGGAAGGAAGATAAATTAGTTGACCCTGACATCCCCGATCCTATCGGCAAACCTCTGGATTTTTACCATAGGGTTTTAGATATTATTAAGGAAAGTATTGTGCGCACTGCAAAAAAATTGGGGGAGCAATGAAAATCGCAGTCGGTGCTGACCACGGCGGATATAAATTGAAGAGTAAATTGATAAAATTCCTGGAGGCGCGCGGCTACGGGGTTGCCGATTTAGGCACGCACAGCCCTGACGCCTGCGATTATCCGGCTGTAGGCTGCAAGGTCGCCGCAAGCGTCTCCGGCGGACAATTTTGCCGGGGAATATTGATTTGTAAGACGGGTATCGGTTTTTCTATAGTAGCGAATAAACTTCCGGGAATCCGGGCGGCGCTTTGTCTTTCAAAACAGCAGGCCCGCCTTAGCCGCCAGCACAATAACGCCAATGTCCTTGTGCTTTCGGCCAATTACCTGAGCCTGAAAAAGGCCTCTGAACTGGTCGAAGTCTGGCTGAAGACTGAATTTTCCGCGCAGCCTCGCCATGCCCGCAGGGTAAGACAAATTGCGAATATAGAAAGAAGAATAGCGCATAGAAGATAAAAAACCGTGCAATGACGCGCGAGGAGCCTTAAGATGGATTACTTAAAAGATGTTGACCCCAGGGTATATAAAGCCGTCGCTGGTGAACTTGAAAGAGAGCGCGGCACTATCAATCTGATTGCCAGCGAAAATTTTACCCCGCTGGCTGTGCTGCAGGCTCAGGGATCGGTAATGACAAATAAGTATGCCGAAGGCTATCCGGGCAGGCGCTGGTATGACGGCTGCGAATACGTAGATGTAGTGG
>JAHIIS010000172.1 GCA_018899075.1 Candidatus Omnitrophota bacterium
CCAAAACCTAACACCAAACACCTATTTGGCGTATTCGATGGCCCGCGTTTCGCGAATCACCATAACCTTAATCTGCCCCGGATATTCCAGGCCCTCCTCAATCTTTTTTCTAATCTCTCCGGCCAGAACCAGCGCCTGGGCATCGCTTATCTTGTTCGGCTGAACAATCACCCGCACTTCTCTGCCGGCCTGAATGGCGTAGGCCTTGCCTACACCTTTGAATGAATCGGCTATGGATTCCAGCTTTTCTAAACGCTTCACATAAGATTCCAGCGTCTCGCGTCTTGCGCCGGGGCGGGTTGCGCTTACGGCATCGGCCGCCTGGACCAATACGGCCAAAAGCGAGCTGGGTTCGGTGTCCTGATGATGGGCGGCGATGGCGTTTATTATCATCTCGCTCTCCCCGTATCTTTTTGCCAGGTCTGCGCCGATTTTAGCGTGAGTGCCTTCCACCTCATGGTCTACAGCCTTGCCGATGTCGTGCAAAAGCCCGATTCTGCGCGCCAGGGCAAAGTCCATACCTAACTCCGAAGCCATCACTCCCAAAAGATAGGCTACTTCTTTAGAGTGCTGCAATACATTCTGCCCGAAACTGGTCCTGTATTTAAGCCTGCCCAGGAGTTTTATCTCCTCCGGATGCAGCCTGTGCACTCCGGCATCAAAGGCAGCGCGCTTGCCTTCCTCCCTGATGGTGCCTTCCATTTCCTGCTTAACGCGGGCCACCACCTCTTCGATACGCGCAGGATGGATGCGTCCGTCGGTAATCAGCCGCTCCAGGGCAATCCTGGCAATCTCCCTTTTTACCAAATCGAAACCGGAAAGCGTGACTGCTTCGGGGGTGTCGTCAACGATTACGTCGATCCCCGTGGCAATCTCCAGAGCGCGGATATTTCTTCCTTCCCGGCCGATGATCCTGCCTTTCATTTCGTCGCTGGGAAGACTGACAACGCTAACCGTGGACTCAACCGTATGGTCAGCGGCGCATCTTTGGATGGCTGCGCTGATTATCTCCTTAGCCTTTTTATCGGCTGTCTCTTTTGCCTCTTCTTCCGCCCGCCTGATCATTGCTACGGCCTCAAGCCTGGCCTCGCCTTCCATCCTTTGCAGAAGAATCTGTTTTGCCCGCTCGGCGGTCAGGCCGGAGACCCGCTGTAATCTCTGCTTCTCTTCTTCAATTAAATTGCTCAACTCTGTGTTCTTTCCCTCGAGTTCCTTCTCGCGGTATGTGATATTCCTTTCTCTGCCCTGAATCCCTCTTTCTTTTTTATCCAGAATATCGACCTTGCGGTCGATATTCTCTTCTTTTTGGAGCATTCTTTTTTCTAAAGCGGCGAGTTGCTGTCTTGTTTCTTTGGTCTCCTTTTCAAATTCTATTCGCGTCCTGTAAAGCAAGTCTTTGGCCTCTAATTTTGCCTCGCGGCGGATATTCTCTGCCTCTCGGCCTGCGGCCTGAATAAGCTCGCGGGCCTGCGCTTCGGCCATTTTGACTTTTCTCTCCGCAGCGTATTTGCGAATAAAATAGCCCAGGACAAAAAAGGTTACAGCGCATAGAGCAGCAACAGTTATAATCTGCGTAAAGCCAGTTCCTATTATCATGGAAACCTCCCTACAGAATTATGCAGAGATTACTTTGGTAACGGAGACATCGTGGGAGAGCGCGGGAAGCCCTGTTAAGAGCTGGAAATCAAAGGCCAGGCCAATACGAGGAATGCCCGAAGGCAATCCGGCCAGGAACTTGTCATAATAGCCTCCGCCCCGGCCCAGGCGCCTGCCCTGCCTGTCAAAGGCAAGGCCGGGGACCACCACCAGGTCTATCGACCTATGCGGCACTTCGCGGATGTATTTTTTCTGGGGCTGAAGTATTCCGTAAGGCCCCGGGGCCAGTTCCTTTTCAAAATCTTCCACCAGGGAAGCTATTATCCTTTTTTCTCCTCTTAATATCGCCGGTACCGCTATTTTCTTGCCGATTTTCCGGGCCTCGGTCATCATAAAACGCGTCTCGACTTCCTCACCCGTCGCAACGTAAAACATCACGGATTTCGCCCTCTTGAACTCGGCAAGGCTGAAGAGCCTTTTTTTAATCAAACGGCTCTTGCGTAATCGCTGCAGGTTATTTTGTTTGTTTAATTTATCTTTGATCTCCTTTCTAATCTTTTGCTTCAACATGTCCTTTGTACTTTTTAATGTCGTCCCACTGGAAAGAACCCATTACTGCCTGGGCAACATTGGTAAGATGGTCGCCGATCTTCTCCAGATTATTGATAAAATCCAAAAAGATAATGCCGGAGAGGACAAAACACTTTCCCTCACTAAGCCTCTGAATGTGGTTTTGGCGCAATTCAATCTGCAGCCTATTCAGGGTCTGTTCTCTTGCCAGGGCAGCCTGCGCGTGCTCATGACTGTCATTTTGTAAAGCGCGCTTCACGTCTTCAACCATCGCATTCACTTCGTTATAGACAAGATGCAGCTCTTCTATTGCATGTTTGCTAAACGGGAGTTTCTCTTCCACCGCCCTCTCGGAAAGCTCCTCCAGGTTCTCGGCGTGGTCGCCAATCC
>JAHIIS010000173.1 GCA_018899075.1 Candidatus Omnitrophota bacterium
CAAAGGTAGTCAAGTTCTTTAGACAAAGATTTAATTTGTCAGCATGGGAAATCGGGGAGATAGTCAAAGGAAACAAAGAGGTCTTAATTTAAAAACTATAGTCAAAAGGAAAGTTCAACATGAAGGTGCTGATAATAGGTTCAGGCGGGCGGGAGCATTGTCTGGCCTGGAAGATTGCCCAGTCAGACAGGGTTAAGGAAATCTTCTGCGCCCCGGGAAACGGGGGCACTCAAGGGTTAGCCAGGAATGTCCAAATTGCCCCCGATAATATTAAGGCCTTAGGCGACTTTGCCCGGGAAGAAGGGATTGACTTGACAGTTGTGGGGCCTGAGCTGCCTTTAGTTAAAGGTATCGTTGATGAGTTTCAGGGGCGGGGCTTGAAGGTGTTCGGCCCCCGAAGGCAACTCGCCCTTTTAGAGGGAAGCAAAGTCTTTGCCAAAGAGGCAATGGCTAAATTCGCCCTGCCTACCGCCGATTTTCGCATCTTTTCCGCTGAAGTGCAGGCAGCAGATTATATTCGCCAAAAAGGCGCGCCGATTGTGGTGAAAGCCGACGGTTTGGCTGGCGGCAAAGGCGTATTTGTTTGTGGCAGCGTCGAGGAAGCCCTTAAGGCTTTAAAGGCTATTATGGTGGATAAGAAGTTTGGCAAATCCGGAAATCAGATAGTGATTGAAGATTGCCTGCAGGGTGAGGAGGCCTCGGTTCTGGTGTTTTCCGATGGCAAGAATATAGTGCCTTTGGCTTCTTCGCAAGACCATAAAAGGATTTACGACGGCGAGCTTGGGGCCAATACCGGCGGTATGGGCGCCTATTCACCTGCCCCGGCGGTTACGGATGTGCTTGAACAAAAGGTAAATACCGAAATCTTACAGCCATTGCTTTGCGGTTTAAATAATGAGGGCAAAATTTATGTTGGGATGCTTTATCTGGGCTTGATGCTCACCGAAGGCGGCCCAAAGGTATTGGAATTCAATGTGCGCTTTGGCGACCCCGAGACTCAGGCAATTTTACCCAGATTAAAGAACGATTTAGTGCAGGTTATGCTGGCCACAATTGAAGGTAATCTGGACAAAATTACTTTACTCTGGGACAGCCGCCCCTGTGTCTGCGTAGTGGTAGTTTCGGGAGGTTATCCCCAGGATTATGAAAAAGGCAAACAGATTTTTGGCTTGCAGGAAGCGGCGAAAGTTTCGGATGCAGTTATTTTTCACGCCGGGACAAAAAAAGAGAACGAAAACTACTTTACCTCAGGGGGCAGGGTTTTAAATGTGGCAGCCTTAGGAGATACTCTGGAAAAGGCAAAGGCCCGCGCCTATGAGGCAATTGAAAAGATAAATTTTGAAAATATGTATTTTCGCAGAGATATCGGATGGAGGGCGTTGACTAAACCAAAAAAGGAGCTTATATGAGAGGCTCAACCGTTGCTATACTAATGGGCAGCAAGTCAGACCTGCCCACTATGTCTGAGGCAGAAAAAGTGCTTGGCGATTTCGGGGTAAAACCGGAAGTAAAGGTTCTTTCGGCGCACCGCACGCCCCTCGCTACTATCAATTATGCTGTTTCGGCGAAAACCAGAGGCCTTAAGTTAATTATCGCCGGCGCCGGGGGTGCAGCGCATTTAGCCGGCGTGATTGCCGCGCACACTACTTTACCGGTTATCGGCGTGCCGATAGAGACCCGCAGCCTTAAAGGGATAGATTCCTTATTTTCCACGGTGCAGATGCCATGCGGCGTGCCGGTGGCCACAATGGCCATTGGCAAATCCGGCGCGAAAAACGCCGCTATTTTAGCAGTGCAGATTCTGGCCCTGGAAGACGAGAAATTGCAGAAAAAATTAGCGCAGTTCAAAAAGAAACTCGCCGCCTCGATTAGAAAAAAACGTTAACATTATCTATGGCGAGGGGTGGCTCGGGTGCTGAGCTTTTGGAGCACAGCTCAACTAAAATACATCTTGAAGTTTCTTCTGCTGTAATTGAGCGAGCACCAAAAGCGCACCCGAGACAGGACCCCGAGCCATTTGGAACACAACATATTGGGGGGAAGAATGGTTCAGCAGATTATAGAGCAGGCCTTTTTGGGAAATCGCATTCTGGATTACCTGATTTCTGCTCTGCTGCTCTTGATAGGTTTTGGCGTTATTAAGATATTCCAGCGTTTTATTCTCAAGCGCTTAAAAGTATGGGCGGAAAAAACTGCCACTACCCTGGACGATTTCCTTGTAAAGGTTATTCAAAGCATACTTCTTCCCTTAGCTTATTTCGGCGCTTTCTATTTAAGTGTGACTACTTTGAATCTAAATCCTCTGCTAAAAAGAATTATTGATATTACGGGGATGGCTATTCTGACGTTATTTACCGCGCGTCTAGCTGCAGCTCTTGTAGGTTACGGATTTAATATTTACCGGGCAAAAAGAGGTAAAGACATATCTTTAGAGCGCAGTCTAAATGGGATTTTAAAAGTAATAAAGACAGTTGTATGGGCATTAGCTATTATCTTTTTCTTGGATAATCTGGGATTCAAAATATCAGCTGTTATTGCCGGCTTAGGCATTGGAGGCATAGCCATAGCCTTGGCAGCCCAGGCAGTATTATCAGAC
>JAHIIS010000174.1 GCA_018899075.1 Candidatus Omnitrophota bacterium
ACGTAATAAGGTGTTTTGGCACTCAAAAGCAAACCAACTACTTAGACCCACGGCCAATCCTTACCACTGAATTCGATATCCTCGTAGTTCAGGACTTGCGTATGCTTCCGGTAGATAAGTTAGCCAGGATATTTCCCTTGATTAAAAATCGGGCCAGGACAATCCATATAGTCCATGAGAATAAATTACCTGATGAGGCCTGGTTTTATCAATTTGACTGGGACAAAGTAGTCTATTTCGACCAGAGGCAGGAATTCCTGAAAGAGATTTATCCTGAGGCTGAACTTATCCCTTTCCCTTGTTTTAAAATAAGAAAGGAAGATAAAAATGAGGCCAGGAAGAGGTTGGAGCTTCCCCTGGATAAGAAAATCATCTACTCCTTTGGCCAGCGCGGCTATCATTCCTATCTGCGAAACTTACCTGAGGAGATTAAAGATGAGGCAGTGCTTCTGCATGTTGTTTCTAAAGACTACCAGATGGTTGAAGAGGAATCTCCTCCTGATTGGATGATTATTAGAAGAGAGGATGTTTTATCCCGCCAGAGGTTTAATGACTATCTCTTTGCCTCGGATGCAGCTATTTTTCATAAGTTCCAGAGCCGTTATCATGCCGTTGTTTCCTCTACGGTTTTTCAGGCCCTGGGTTGTAGTTGCCCAATCTTTGTCCCCCAGCAATCGGATTTCTTTCATCCACTGCAGAATGAGGTACTCCGTTATGGAGATGCCGAGGACTTAAATGAGAAACTGCTTGAATTACTTGGAGATGAAGAAAAGTATCGGAAAGTCCTGGATCAAGCAGAAGGGTTTGTGTTAATGAATTCACCGGAGAAGCTCGCCAAAAGATATATAGGGCTATTTACCGAGGCCTTAAGAGCAAGATAAAATGCGCAAGAAAAATTTTATAATCGGGCCATTTATGGATTATCCAAACAACCCAATTTTAGCTCCGGGTGAAGGTTTTACATCAAAGGGTATATATAATCCTACAGCGATTAAAGAAGAGACAAATTTTTTTATGCTCCTCAGGGCTGAAGGAGGAGACGCTTTAACGGGAAAGATAGGCCTTGCCAGAAGTGGCAACGGCATCCAATTTAGTTTGCACCCTGAAGCGGTATTAGTGCCTTCCGCGGATTTCGACAAGTTCGGCTGTGAAGACCCAAGAGTGGTGAAATTTAAGGATACATATTTTCTTACTTATGTGGGAAATAGCGGAAGGTATAATGTGAGCAATATTTGTTTAGCCACATCAGGCGACCTTTTGCATTGGGAAAAACATGGCTCAATTCTACAGCCAGAGAAAGGAAGATGGGATAGTGGGCAGATAAAGGCCGGGGTTATCGTCCCGGAGAAGATAAATGGAAAATATGTTATGTATTTTATGGGAGAGGAAAAACCCTGGAAAACAGCCATCGGAATGGCTTATTCAAAGGACCTTTTCCACTGGTATGAGCCACAGGATGAACCTATTGTAGTGCCTCGTAAAGGTTATTTTGATTATCAGGGAGTGGAACCGGGCCCCAATCCTATTGTAATCAAAGAAGGTATCTTGTTTATTTATAACGGCTGGGGAAGAGATAGTATCTATAAGCCGGGTGGAATATTATTCTCTATAGATAAACCGGCAAAGATTATTAAGAGAGCAGATAAACCAATATTCTTGCCTTCCCGTAATTACGGGAAAAAGTTTCGCACAGGTAATCATACAGTTGCTGAAGGACTCATCAGGCATGGGGATATGTGGCTTCTCTACTACGGAGCAGCGGATAGGCTTACGTGTCTGGCCACATATAAGAAAGGGGAAAAATGAAACTAAGACGTTACCAGGGTAATCCCATCTTAAAGCCAAAAGTAGAGAATGAATGGGAATCCAGGCTTGTTTTTAATCCCGCAGCTATCTACCATAATGGCCTGTTTCATTTATTTTATCGGGCTATGGGAGTGGATAATGTCTCCAGAATTGGCTATGGAGTAAGTTTAGATGGTTTTAATTTCTCTCGCCTGGATAAGCCTGTTTTTATTCCGGAAGGTAGATCAGAAACAGGGGGCTGTGACGACCCCAGGGTCATCAGGCTTGAAGATAAGTTTTATATGACCTATACTGCCTATTCAGAAGGAGGAGTAAGGGTAGCTTTGGCCTCTACGGCGAATTTTATTAGCTGGAAGAGGTTGGGAGTAATATTGCCCGATATAGATAATAAAGATGCGGTTCTGTTTCCAGAAAAGATTGAGGGCAAGTATGTAATGTTTCATCGGCCAATGGATGAAACACCCTTAAGTATCTGGGTTGCTTATTCAGATGATTTAATCAACTGGAATGGCCACAAGAAAGTTATGGCACCAAAGGCCGGAAATTGGGATGGAGTGACCATTGGCGCAAGCTGTCCGCCTTTAAAGACAGAAAAAGGGTGGTTACTTATCTATCACGGAGTTGATGAAGATGCGGTATATAGATTGGGAATAGCATTATTTGATTTAAAAGACCCTTCGATGCTGCTGTATAGACACCCTGAGCCAATCCTCGAACCCCAAGAGGATTACGAACTACGCGGAGAGGTGCACGAGGTAGTATTTGGCTGCGGTGCGTGTGAGGTTGGGGGCGCCTACTTCATTTATTACGGTGCGGCGGACAGGGTAGTTTGTGTAGCCACTATAAAAAAAGAAGAATTGTTGAAGCTTTTTAATTAAGGAAAACCAAAATGAATATAACGATGATGAGCCGCTGGAATATTCCCTGCGGTGTTTCTACCCATGCAGAACTTCTGGGCAGGGCATTAGTTCAGATGGGCCATAATCTTAAGGTCTTAGCGCCGGTAGAATATGAGGATTATCAAACTGATAAGGATGAGCCCTATGTTCTGAGGTGTTATAGACGTCCCAAGAAAAAAGAAGGATTCTTCTTTAATCCCGAGCCTTTTGTGGAAGATAATTGTGATGTCTTTATAGTGCAGAATCTTGAGATCCTGCCAATGGAAGATTTAATTA
>JAHIIS010000175.1 GCA_018899075.1 Candidatus Omnitrophota bacterium
AAATATACTCAGATGTAGTATCTTATCCCTATAAGGGGGGTAAGATGAAATTATCTACCTGGGCAAAAAGGCAAGGGATTTCGTATAAAACTGCCTGGCGGCTATGGGCAAGTAAGAAGTTACCTGTACCGGCAGAGCAGCTGGCAACAGGAACAATTATTGTTAAAGAGCCGGCGACAGCTTATGAAACCGCGCCATCTTCGGCAGTTCTTTATGCCCGTGTTTCATCCTCTGACCAAAAGCAAGATTTAGACAGGCAATTATCAAGATTAGTGGAGTATGCCACTTCCCAGGGATTTCAGGTTAAAGGAGCAATAAAAGAAGTAGGAAGCGGATTAAATGGCAAAAGGCCAAAGCTTTTATCTATTTTAAGGAACCCGGACATAAAAACGATAGTAGTAGAACATAAAGACAGGCTGGTTAGATTTGGATTTGAATATATGGAGGCACTGTTTAAGGCTTCTAACAGAAGAATAGTAGTAGTTGATGAGGGTGAAATGAAAGACGATTTAGTTTGTGATATGATAGATGTGCTAACCAGTTTTTGTGCAAGACTCTATGGTAGGAGGTCAGCAAAAAACAAAGCAAAAAAAGCAATAAAAGAGATTGAAAAATGTTAGTTCAGCAAGCCTATCGTTACGAACTAAAACCCAACAATAAACAGAGAACATTACTTGCCAAACACGCTGGCACAGCACGATTTGCTTACAACTGGGGGCTTGCTCGGCGAATTAAAGAATACCAAGAAACAGGAAAATCAAGTAATGCCATTAAGCAACATCGCCAGCTGAACGCCCTTAAGAAAACAGAATACCCCTGGATGTATGAAGTATCAAAGTGTGCTCCGCAGGAAGCGTTGCGGAATTTACATCAGGCCTACCAGAATTTTTTCCGGGACATAAAAAAGGGTAAAAAGAACGGATTTCCTAAATTCAAGAAGAAAGGCGTTAATGATTCATTCCGCTTAATGGGGAGTATTCATGTTTTTGATAAAACAGTGCAATTGCCCAGAATTGGTGTAGTGCGAACAAAAGAAAGCACCGACGTTAGAGGCAGAATTTTATCTGTTACGGTAAACCGGGAGGCGGACCGCTGGTATGTATCCCTGGCGGTAGAGAAAGAAAGAGACATACCGCAAAATACCAGTGATGTTGCCGTGGGGATAGATTTGGGTCTGGAATCGTTTGCCGCACTCTCCAGCGGCCAGAAACTATCCAATCCGCGATATTTAAAACATTCTTTACGACTGTTGCAGCGCAGGTCGAAACAGCATTCACGTAAACAAAAAGGGTCAAAAAACCGAAAGAAATCAGCGTTAAAACTGGCGTGTTTACACAGAAGAGTTAGGAATCAGCGCCGGGACTTTTTGCACAAGTTGTCCAGCGAACTGGCGAAAACCAAGTCAGTGATCGCCATGGAAGACTTAAATGTAAAAGGTTTGGTGAGAAATAAATATTTATCGCGGGTCATAAGCGATGTCGGGTGGGCAGAGTTTAAAGCCAAGCTTGTGTACAAAACGCTATGGTATGGTTCCAAGTTACTTTTTGTAGATGCGTTTTTCCCATCCTCGAAAATATGCAGTAGGTGTGGATACTTGAAAGCTGCTTTACAGCTTAGCGAACGCGTATTTAAGTGTGATAGGTGCGAGTTGGAGATCGACCGCGATGTAAATGCGGCATGTAATATTTTGAAAGAAGCTACCGGAAGTTCTCCGGGAAGTTACGCCTGTGGAGATACCTCTGGCGGCGGAACACAGAGCAATCTGTGGTCTACGAGTCATGTGTCGCTGAAGCAGGAAGCAGACACCAAATTCTCTAGTGGAATATTTGGGTAAGTTCTGTGGAACGGAATAAGGGATATTCGCCTCCTTGAGTCTGTTGTAGCCAGACCCCAAGCTGCCTTTGCGAAAAAAGACCTCTATCCCGATATCTTCTCAAAGGCAGCGGCCCTTATCCATTCCATTATCTCTAACCACCCCTTTATCGACGGGAATAAACGCACCGCCTATATGGCTATGAGGCTCTTTTTGAATATCAACGGATACGATGTGCAGGCATCTCTGAAGAAAAGGTATAACCTTGTTATGCAAATAGCCCGCAAGACAAAAAAAGAAGAGTCTATAGGCAAATGGCTTAAAGGACATAGCCGCTGATTCTTTGCCCTTGACAGCGTCTTCTCAATATGGTATATTTAAAGTAGCTACAAACGTAGCTACCAAAGGAGGAAAGTTGTGATGGTGAAATTTGTCAATGTAAGAGAGCTCAAAAACAAAACTTCATCTGTGCTTCATTATACTGAAAACGGTAATGATGTTATTGTAACCTCAAGAGGAAAGCCTTGCGCGCTCATCCGCCACCTCTCAGAAGATGAACTCGAGGACTATATCCTCCTGAACCATCCTGAATTCAAAAAGAAACTTAAAAAGGCCTACCAAGAGTATGTGGCTGGGGAAACTGTAGATATCGACAAGCTCATCAAAAAGGCAGAGAAAGACCTTGGCAGAATTTAAAGCCATCTTCACTAAAGTTGCTGAGAAGGATCTCGACGCCCTTGACCCAAAAACAAGACTAAGGATCCTGCAGGCAACGAAAGCTTTAGAGGCCTCTCCATTCCCCCGGGCCGACACCGTAAAGAAACTGAAAGGTGCCAAAATTGCTCTCTATCGCTTAAGAGTTGGTGATTTTCGCGTGGTCTACCATATAGATGGTAGAAAAATTGCTGTCCTTTTTGTCGTGGACAGAAAGGATCTAGAAAAAAGGCTAAAAGCGTTCTTATAAATTCTCAGGGGGGGCGGCGCGCGCCCGCGGCCCCCCCCTGAGACCCGTCCAAAGATTTCAACCTCGAGAGGTTCAACCTCGATAGTGATATTTTCTTGATTGCCGGGTTTAAATGAATTGTCAATTAAATGTAATAACCATTTGACAAATGGATTGACATATGGTATACTCTGGATAGAAAGGAGCTTACATATATGCTTAATATAAAAGAGGATAGCACATTGGTGGGGGTTTCGGAATTGCGCACCAAGATGGATGAGATATTAAAAGAAAGTAAACTTCATAAGATTATTATTGAAAAACGCAATAAACCTGTGGCCGTATTGATGTCTCTGGAAAAGTATAAGCACATAGAGGAGGCATTGGATTTATTGGAAGACAGGGCATTGGGTTATCTGGCTAAAGAACGCGAGAAGAAATCCACCTCCAAAGATTATATCGATATCGATGAGGCGCAACATAAGCTCAGGCGAAAATAATGTGGCAGGTTAAAATTCACCGCCTGGTCTTAAAAGAAGATTTCAAAAAACTCTCTCCTAAACAGAAAGAGCATATCCTTGCGGTCATCAAAAGAAAACTTTCCCTGGCACCCGAAGTCTACGGTAAGCCCTTGTCCGGCGAATTTTCAGGATACTGGCGTTTACGCGTAGAGGATTTTCGGGTAATCTATAGAATTGTTAAAGACAAAATACGGGTATTGGTAATCAAAGTGGGCATTCGTAGAGACGCCGCAGTCTATGAAGCCTTATTTGCCCGTTTGAAAAAGGCCGGCCTTGTTTAAACCTTAAAAGGCCATCGCCGAAGGCGATTTTCTTGTTGATTTGAGATATGCGATATGATACAATTTATAATGTAGTTAGCCGATTTACTTGTGCCCCGAAGGGGTATCGGCAAAATATAACCTTTTCTATGTTAAAAAAGAGAGAAATTCAGGTATTAGAAAAATTCAATCGCAGACAGCTGAAAAAGACTAAAATCTCTTTTCGCCAGGCACAAAAGATATTTAGTCTTATGCACCAGGAATTTCTGTCATTGAAGGCATATAAGAACATTGGCCCTTTAGAAACAATTGATACAGAGATCAAGCTCGCAAAGATATTAAACAGTCTTAGATGATAGAGAATCTTATAAAAAAAGTAGCCCTGTTTCTTGACCACACAAAGATACCATATATAATAATTGGCGGGCAGGCGGTATTGTTATATGGCAGGCCCCGGATGACGCAAGATATCGATATTACTCTGGGAGTAGATATCGATAGATATGAGGCGATAGACAACTTGTGCAAAAAGTTGCAGTTGAAGATTCTTCCAGATAAGCCAATAAAATTTGTAAAAGATACCAGGGTATTGCCTGTCGAAGACAACAAGACGAAATTGAGAATTGATTTCATCTTTTCAAATACACCCTATGAAAAAGGAGCGATAAGACACGCCAGGCGCGTGAAGATGAAAGGATATCCGGTAAAGTTTGCGTCAATAGAGGACCTTATTATACATAAATTGTTTGCCGGCCGGGCGGTTGATTTAGAGGATGTAAAAGG
>JAHIIS010000176.1 GCA_018899075.1 Candidatus Omnitrophota bacterium
AGCCCGTCTATAGGAACCCGCTCTTGCTTCATCGAATCGCGTTCGCGAACCGTAACTTTCTTATCCTGCAATGAATCCACATCGACAGTTACGCAAAGGATTGTGCCGACTTCATCCTGCCGGCGGTAAAGACGGCCGATTGCGGCAGTATCGTCGTAGATTACCTTTTCCCCGCAGCCGGATAAGCTTTTTCGCAAATCTTCGGCGATAGATTTGGCAAGTTTTACAATTTCCCCTCTATTCTTTAACAGCGGCAATACCGCTACTTTTACCGGCGAAAGGCGCTTATGCAATCCCAGCACTACTCTTTTGCGCCCCCGCACTTCTTCTTCCCGGTAGGCATCTATTAAAAAGGCAAGTATCGTTCTGTCCACGCCTCCGGAAGGTTCGATAATGTAGGGGCTAACTCTTCTTTTTGAAGCTTCGTCAAAATAGGTTAAGTCCCTGCCGCTTAACTTAGCGTGCTGTTTGAGGTCAAAGTCTGTGCGGTTGGCAATACCTTCCAACTCTGCCCAGCCAAAAGGAAATTTATACTCGATGTCCACGCAGGCCTTAGCGTAGTGGGCCAATTCATCTTGCTTGTGCTCTCTTATTCTTAAACTCTTAGAGTCAATACCCAATTCAATATACCAGTTGAGTCTTTCTTTAATCCAGTATTTGTACCACTTTTCTGCCTCGGCCGGGGCAACGAAGTATTCAATCTCCATCTGTTCAAACTCCCGGCTGCGAAAGATGAAATTTCCGGTGGTTACTTCGTTGCGGAAGGCCTTGCCGATTTGGGCAATCCCGAAGGGGAGCTTTCGATGAGCAGAATCAAGGACATTGTTAAAGTTTACGAAGATTCCCTGGGCAGTTTCCGGGCGTAGATAAATCCGCGAGCCTGTATCTTCCACAGGGCCGAGGAACGTTTTAAACATCAGGCTGAAAGGCCGTTCCGGGGTAAAGGAGGAGCCTGCGCAGAGGGGGCATTTTATTTCTTCGATGTTCTTGCGGCCGTTTTCTGTCAAATCCTGGAGCTTGAATCTCTTTTTACAATTTTTGCAGTCTACCAGGAGGTCAAAAAAGCTCTTTGTGTGCCCGGAGGCAACCCAGGTTTTAGGGTGCATCAAAATTGCCGCATCCAGCCCCACAATATCGTCCCTTTCGTAAACTGCGCTCATCCACCAGGCTTCTTTGACGTTGCGTTTAAGCTCTACCCCCAGAGGCCCGTAATCCCAGGTGCTGGCCAGTCCGCCGTAAATTTCGCTGTTCTGGAAGATAAAGCCTCTGCGCTTGCATAAAGAAACAATTTTTTCCATCGATACGTTCATTCTCTTTCTCCGGGCAAATGGTAGCATACTCTCCCTTTTAAATCAAGAATTTTCGGGATTTGATTCTTTTATCTAAGTGGATGTCCAGAAAACTGGTTAAAATTGTTACCAGTTCACTTGCTATATCGGGGGCTATTTTAAGATGAAGCGCCTTTTGCCAGCTCGACTTTTCGATATAGTCTATGGAAGCCAGTGTCCCTCTCAGCGTTGCTTTTGCTCTGCTGTCGCAAGCAAAACAGCGGGGGCAAAGTATCCCGCCCAGAATCGAACTGAATCTGCCCTCTGCCGTAATCCTTCTTTGGCAATTAACGCAGGAATCCAGCCGCGGCTTAAACCCCGAAAGATTTAAAAGCCTGATTTCAAATATTCGGGCAATCCGCCAACTTTCCTGCTCAAGACAGAGGGCTTTTAAGGAATCGACCGTTAATTCAAAAAGCCCCTCATTTTTATCATAATCAAAAGTTACGGCGTCCAGAAGCTCAAGAAAATAATTGGCGTAATTGGTCTTTTCCAGGTCCCGCCGGATAGGCAGGAACTGCTCCCCGGCGTCGCATTGGGTAACTAAATTTAAATCCCTTTTCGGCCTTTCGTAAAATACAATGGAACTGCGGGAAAAGACTAAAGGCAGCCCGCCATATCTTTGGGGCGCCTGCCTTATCCCCTTGATTAAGCCGCCTATCTTACCGAAATCTTTTGTAAAAAGATTTACTATGAGGCTGGTTTCACGAAAGCTCCAGGTTTTTAAAACAATCGCTTCGCTCTTTTGAATGGTCATCTTAAATTCAGTCGCTAGTATTCAGTCGCTAGTATTCAGTTTTACTAGATACAAGCGACTAGCGACTATTAACTGCTTTTACTTGGCGGCGAGAAGGTTCCGCCGGAAACAATAAGCTTAAACCCGTCGGCCGCGGACATCTCCACCGGCAGGACCTCATCTTTTGGGACAATTAAAAAGAAGCCGTTTGTAGGGTTGGGGGTGGTGGGTAAAAAGACATAAACAGCGCCGGGCCTGGTTTTCTCCTGGATTTCCCGGCAACTTTGCGCTGTGACAAAGCCCAGGGAGTAGATGCCTTTGCGGGGGTATTCGACCAACACCACCTTTTCAAATACGTATTTGCCCTGCCCTAAAAATGCGCGGCTTATCTGTTTAATTGTGACGTAAATCTTGCCAATCATCGGCACTCTCGACAGCAGTCTCTCCCAGAAGCCAAAAAAGTTACGCAATAAAATTAATCTTGTAGCGAGGCCGAT
>JAHIIS010000177.1 GCA_018899075.1 Candidatus Omnitrophota bacterium
ATACTGGCAGGATATGGCCCAAATTATTCACCGCAAGACCGAAGGCCAGGTTGTTCTGGATATAAAAAGAGGAGAACGCGTATTTAAAATTAAGATCAGGCCTAAGATTGAAGAGAGCAAAGATATCTTTGGCCAAAAGACAAAAATTGCCTTAATCGGGATTTCCCCGTCTGATGAGACGACAACGATAAAATATGGCTGGGGAAAATCTTTTTATAAAGGCGGCGAGAAGCTGCTTACTTTATCCGGCTTTACCTGCAAGGCCCTCTGGTTTATCCTGACCCGCCGCTTATCCTTAAGGGAGTCTGTCACCGGGCCTGTCGGCATATTCTATTTTACCGGAAGAGCGGCGGAACTGGGATTTATCTATCTCTTGAATTTAATGGGCCTTTTGAGTATGAGCCTGGCTATCTTTAATTTTTTGCCGCTTCCCGTGCTTGACGGAGGGCACCTCTTCTTTTTGCTTTTGGAAAAATTTCGCAAAAGGCCGGTGAGCGTAAAGGCGCAGGAAGTGGCCACTCAAGCAGGGATGATGCTTTTATTCGCCTTGATGATTTTCGTCATTTACAATGACCTGGTGAGGTTCGGCGTATGGGGTAAAGCAAGTGAATGGTGGAACAGGCTCGGCCCAAAATAATGATTAAAAGAAGGAAGACAAAAACAGTCAGAATCGGCTCAGCGAAAATCGGCGCAGGATATCCGGTTTCCATTCAGTCAATGACCAAGACGGATACGGCCGATGTATCTGCTACTGTAAGACAGATTAAGGCCCTGGAAAGGGCGGGCTGCGAAATAATAAGAGTGGCGGTAAAAGATACGGGCGCCCTTGCCGCCCTGGAGAAGATTAAAGCAAAGATAAATATCCCCCTGGCAGCCGATATCCATTTCAATTATCGCCTGGCGCTGGAGGCAGCAGCCCGGGGCGTTGATTGCCTGCGTTTAAATCCGGGCAATATTTATCGCCGGGAAGAGGTAAGGCAGATTGCGCAGGCCGCCGGAAAAAGAAAGATTCCTATCAGAGTGGGGGTTAATTCGGGCTCACTGCGCTCGCAAGTAAAGAAATATAAAGAAGAAAATGTGGCGGATTTGATGGTCAAAAGCGCGCTTGATTATATAAAGATGCTCGAGAGCTTTAATTTTTATGATATAATAGTTTCAATGAAGGCCTCAAGCGTGGCGCAAACAGTGAAGGCCTATAGAAAAATGGCCTGCCTCTGTCCGTATCCCTTTCACCTGGGGATTACAGCCGCAGGGCTTGCGCCGGAAGGGGTAATTAAATCAGCTATTGCTATAGGGAGTCTCCTCTTAGAAGGCATTGGCGATACCGTCAGGGTATCTTTGACGGGCAGTCCCCAGGAAGAGGTAAGGGCGGCGAAGGAGATTTTGCAGTCGTTGGGGCTGCGCAACTTTAGCCCTGAGATTATCGCCTGCCCCACCTGCGGCCGCTGCCGGATTAATGTAGTTAAAATTGCCAGGGAGGTAAAGAGTAAACTATCCGCTATCCGCTATCCGCTATCCGCTAACGGCCTATTTACAATTGCTATAATGGGCTGCGAGGTCAACGGGCCGCAAGAGGCGCGGGATGCCGATATAGGGATTGCCGGCGGCAAGCGCTGCGCAGCGCTATTTAAGAAGGGGAAGATTGTTAAAAGAATTAAAGAAAGCCAGATAGTGGATACGCTCGTTAAAGAATTAGGCAAAGGAGAGGAAGATGCTCTGGTCTGAAAATTTAATCCCTACTTTAAAAGAAACTCCGGCGGAGGCAGAGGCGATAAGCCACAAGTTAATGCTGCGCGCAGGATTGATCCGTAAACTTTCTTCGGGGGTCTATTCTTATCTTCCTTTAGGCCGGAGGGTTTTAAATAAGGTCGAACAGATTATCCGCGAGGAGATGAACGCAAGCGGGGCGCAGGAGCTGCTTTTGCCGGCCCTGCAGCCGGCCAAACTCTGGAAAGATTCGGGCCGGTATAAAGAGCTCGGCAAGGTGATGATTTCCTTTCGCAACCGGCAGGGCAAGGAAATGATTCTGGGGCCTACGCATGAAGAGG
>JAHIIS010000009.1 GCA_018899075.1 Candidatus Omnitrophota bacterium
AAAAAAGTAATGCGGTAAAATGTCAAGATCAAAATTAACAAAATTTCTCTTGTTAGTAGAGATAGAAAGTCTGTCAAGCACCCTACATACTTTTATTGGGTTGCTTTGAGATCGTTTAATGTAGGCCAAATGAAGACCTGAATTTCACGACCGTTCTTTGAAAAATAGCAAAACTTCTAAAAAGAGCCGTTAAGAGGCTGCCAGAGATGGCGCTTTGTAAGCAGTGCAAAGACCAGTCTGACAAGCTTCCGGGCCGTAAGAGCTACAGCCCTTTTATGCCGGTGCTTGGTAACTTCATTGTACTTCTTCTGGTAATAAGCCTTGTATTCTTCGTTGTGTACCCGCAACGAATTAGCGGCTTCGACGAGATAGTATCTGAGATAACGATTACCGGTTTTAGTCATTCTGGTAATCTCGCTCTCGTGTTTACCAGATTGCCTCTTGCGCCAGGTAAGACCGGCAAACTTAGCAACCTTGGCCTGAGAAGAGAACCTTTCGATATTGCCCAGCTCAACAAAGATGCCTGCTGCATACACAGGGCCAAGACCCTTGACCGACTCTAAGGTATTCGGAAAGCCCTTAAACTCTTGGGCAATAGCTTCATCCACCTCTTTTAAGGAGGCACAAAGAGCTCTTATATTCTGAAGAGTAGAGCCCAAAATAAGATTAACGGAATTTGCCAGACTTGGCCTTAGGCGATACGACTCTCTTGCAACCTTGTTTACAGCTTCAGCAATCTGTTCCGGGTTGTTAAATCTGTTTTTACCCTGTTTGACGATAAAATCAACCAGTTCTTCTATGGGCATAGCAACTATCTCATCAACAGAGAGGAAGTCGGTGATTACCGCCAGACTTGTTTTACCAAAGGTATTGCTGAACGGTTTAAGAGAAGAAAAACTTGAGAATTTAAGGAATAGATGTGTTAGAAAATAGTTCTTCTCTCTGGCTATGGTGTTTACAAGGTGACAGCGGTACCTGGTGAGCCTCTTCAAGGGAAAGTAAGCTTTACTATCTTCATAAGGCTCAGGCAGATGGCCGAATCTTAACCTATCGGCTATAACGAAGGGGTCAATATCATCGCTCTTGTCGATATCAGCATAGACTTTCTTAAGCCCTGCGGTAAGCTTGGGATTAAACTGATAGATTAGAGGCAAATACCGGTTTAAGCTCTTTGAATTCGATAGATAATCTACCAGGTGCAGGTCAAGGAAGGAGCTGGCTTCAGTAGCAATCATCAGTTTATCAAAAGCGCCTTCTTGCATAGCAGACTCAATCCTTTTTACAAGTTCTTCTGCACCAGGGAGATTATTTGAAAGAGAAAAAGCCTTTTTAATCAGGCGATTACCTTGCTCATCTGTGAATGCGCAAGAATTTTTCTCGGAATGGACGTCAATGCCGACAAGTAATGTCTTTAACATATAATTTTCACCACCTTTCCGGGAATGTTTCCCATGAAGGGTAAATTAAGAGAGATCCCTGAAAGGTTTAGGGCAAATTCAGCCTCGCGAATTAGAACTAACCCCAGGAGAGTGGGTACAAATCCTCACTGCTTTTGAGGATATCTCTTGAGGGGCTGAACAAAATGCGTGTTTGAATCCATGTCCCTAACCTTGAAGGAAACGTACTTTTTAAAGAAGCTCCCGTTAATCGGGGCAACAAGGAGACGAAGATTCTTCCCTCCATACCCTTCAATAGGGTATGTTACAAGGATCTCTCTTAAAAATAAAGAACAAATATAAAGAAACTTAACAAAAACATATTATACGAGGAACTATAACATGAAATATATCGTCCTGGTAGGCGACGGAATGGCCGATTATCCTCTGGAGGAATTGCAGGGAAAGACCCCTCTTGAGGCGGCAAAGACCCCCAATATGGATTATATTGCCGAATGCGGCCAGGTTGGCTGGGCCAGGACAATTCCCGATAAGATGGCTCCTGCCAGCGATGTGGCCACTCTTTCTATATTAGGTTACGACCCGGCAAAATTCTATAGCGGGCGGGGCCCCTTAGAAGCCGCAAATATGGGAATAAAGTTGAAAAAAGACGATCTGGCTTTTCGCTGCAATCTGGTTACCACAGGCGGGGACAAAATGCTGGACTATAGCGCCGGCCATATTAATAATAAAGAGGCGCACATTTTAATTAAAGACCTGGATAAACATTTGGGGACAGATGCTCTAAGATTTTATCCGGGCGTAAGTTATCGGCATTTAATGGTCACCAAAGATTTGAAGCCGTCTTTATTAAAAGTTAGATGCACCCCGCCGCATGATATTGTCGGGCAAAGTATATCCGGGAATCTTCCCCGCGGAAGAAATGCAGACTCCTTAATTGATTTGATGCGCCGGGCTGGCAGCTTCCTGGAGCACCACGAGGTCAATAAAGTGCGCGTTGACCTGGGAGAAAGTCCGGCTAATTCAATCTGGCTTTGGGGCCAGGGAAAGCACCCGGCTATGCCTAAATTTGAAGAAAAGTATGGGGTTCGCGGCTCGGTTATTTCTGCTGTGGATTTGATTAAAGGCATAGGCAGGATAATTGGCCTGGAGCCGATTGATGTGCCCGGGGCCACCGGCTATTACGATACCGATTATCGCGCCAAGGCGGCATACGGAATAGAGTCGTTAAAGAAAAAGGATTTTATCTTTATTCATGTGGAGGCCCCGGATGAAGCGGGCCACAACGGCGACCTGCGGGCCAAGATAACGGCGATTGAAAGATTTGACAGCCGGGTAGTAGGACAAATATTGGAACATTTTCGAAAGAGGACGGATGTTAGAATTCTGGTTTTACCCGACCATTATACGCCCATTCCTGTAAGGACGCATACCTCAGAACCCATCTTTTTTGCTTTATGGGGCCAGGGAGTAGCGAAAGACGAAATTTGCGCATTTAACGAATCTGCGGCTCGCCAAAGCAAGTTGAATTTTCCCCGGGGCTGGCAGCTGATGGATTATTTCATTAAACATGACCTACCCTCAGGCGCAAGACTACCTTAATTCTTTCGTTAACTACGAATGGCTTGATTCCTATCCTTATAAGTCCTCTTTTAAATTAGAAAGAACGCAAAGGCTCTTGCGTCTTTTAGGCAATCCCCACCGGACTCTGCGGGCTATTCATATCGCGGGGACGAAGGGAAAAGGCTCTACCTGCGCCTTTGTGGCGAATATTTTAAGAGAGGCGGGATTTAAAACCGGACTTTATACCTCTCCGCATTTGGTAGATGTCAGGGAAAGGATTAGAGTGCTCCGGGCTCCAGGCTCAAGGCCCCAGGCCCCGGAAGAAGGGATAATTTCTAAAAAAGATTTTGCAAGGCTTATAGAAAAGATAAAACCTTACGCGGAGAGACTAAGGGAAACAAAATCAGGCAAGCTTAGCTATTATGAGATTTTGACATCCCTTGCCTTTTTATATTTTAAAAAAGAAGAGTGCGGCTTTGTGGTTTTAGAAACCGGCATCGGGGGGAGATTAGACGCGACCAATGCGGCTTTTTCTTTGGTCTGCGCAATAACCCCCATTAGTTACGAGCATACGCGTCTATTGGGCGCGACATTAAAAAAGATAGCCGTGGAGAAGGCAGGGATAATTAAGCTGAGAGTTCAAGGAGGAACAAACAGAAAGCCCATTGTAATAACTGCGCCGCAGAGGCCGGCAGTGCTTAAGGTTATCAGAAGGCGCGCTGAAGAAGCGGGAGCGGATTTATATGAAGCAGGCAAAGATATTCGGATTAAAGAAAAGTCCCGGTCTATTTTCGGGCAGTCCTTCGATGTTAAAGGAATCTTTGCTGAATACCCCGGATTAAAGATAGGGCTTTTGGGAAGGCACCAGATTGTTAATGCCGCGGTTGCTATAGGCTGCGCTGAATCTTTACGATGCTTCGGAGTCAAAGTCTCCCGGGAGGCACTCAGGCAGGGGCTTGAGAAGACGCGTTGGCCGGGGAGGTTACAGGTAGTTTGCCGAAACCCCGGAGTTGTCCTTGACGCTGCGCACAATCGGGCATCGGCCTGCGCCTTGAAAAATGCATTGAACAAATTCTTCAAATTTCGCAGCCTGATTCTGGTCTTTGGGGTTTGCCGGGATAAAGACGTTAAAGGGATTTTAAAGGAACTTATCCCTTGCGCCAGCAGAATTATTTTGACCAGAGCCCAAAATCCCAGAGCCCTGGCGCCCGAAATAATCAAAAGTTTTATAAAAACAAATGCCAGGCCCGTTGTTTTAACTCAAAATCCTGCTCAGGCGCTGGAGATTGCCCGGCAAAGCGCAGGAGAGAAAGATTTGATATTAGTAACCGGCTCGCTGTTTTTGGTAGGCGAGGTCTTAAAGAGCGAAAGCAACTTTACTTGGCGTTCTTGTTCCGCTCGCTGAATTTTTTTGCCGACCTATAGAGGGCGGTTTATAATACTGGTGTGCGTCTCGGCGGCCTGCAATTTTTTGCCGACTTGTGGCATTTATCTCTCGCTTCGCTCGAGCCCCTGCTGTTTATAACCTGACGATTCTAACCTGGTTAGATTTGTCAGGTTAAGGATAGGCAGCTCGCAAATTTGGCGGAATTCCCTCGTGGGAATATAATCAGGCTTAACTCGGTCAGTTCCGCCATTTGCTCGCTGTAAATGCTCACAAGTCATTTGCCAAAAAATTGCTGATGGCCGCCTTAGCCGCCCACCAGCATTCTAAACTGATACGTCTCTATGGCGAGGGGTGGCTCGGGTGCCAGCTTTTGGAGCACAGCTCAACTAAAA
>JAHIIS010000178.1 GCA_018899075.1 Candidatus Omnitrophota bacterium
AGGATTGAAAAGACGATAAAAGAGCTTGACATCAAACTTCCCCAGGTGATGATTGAAGCCGAGGTAATAGAAGTCAGTTTAGATACTATTGATAAACTGGGTATAGAGTGGGGTACTTCTACTGAAGGATTGCTTTTTCAAGGTGCAGGCTCAGCGCGCACCACGAAATGGCCCTTTATGGACAAAGGAGAAGGTGTTGGCACAGCTGGCGATGTTTCTGGGCTTTATATGGGCTATCTATCTGCAATGAGCTTAGGTGGAGTGCTGGCTATGCTTTCAAAAGATACCGATGCCAGGCTTTTAGCCCGGCCGAAAATTCTCACCTTAAATAACGAGACCGCTGAGATAAATATTACTGCCGATACAGCGGTCGGTTCTTTAACTGTTACTACTTCCCAGGAAGGCCTTGGCGAATCAACTGTATCTGCAGAGAGGGTAGAAACAGGGATATCGCTGAAGGTTACCCCCCAGATTAATAAAGCAGGTGAAATTACGATGTTCATCGAACCGTCGGTAACTAATACAGTACTGTCGAAATACTTTCCTCAATTTGTCGACCCACAGACCAGAAGCGCCAAGACCACAGTTACAATCCGCGACGGAGAGACTGTAATAATCGGCGGATTGATTAACGCCGAAGACAGCAAAACGTTAAGAAAAGTTCCTTTCCTGGGGGATATCCCTTTATTGGGGAACCTCTTTCGCAAGGAAGACAGTTCGACAAACGACAAAGAGTTGATTATCTTTATTACTCCTCATTTAGTCAAAGAAGGGGCGCGGACAGCAGGATTGGCGCAGAAGCAGTTGCCCTGGGAGTACGGAAGATTGGGCCTGAAAGAAGAGGCAATGGAAAGAATCCTTGATGGGTTGGAAAGATAATAAAGATGGCGCTGCGGAAATCCCGTTTGAAATTGGGAGAACTTTTAATCAAAGAAGGCCTGATTACCGAGGAACAGCTACAGAAAGCCATCCAGGCGCAAAAACGGGAAGGCAGAAGAATCGGCGAGGTCTTAGTAGAACTGGGCCTGATTAATGAGAGAGATATTGTAGTAACTTTAGGAAAACAGCTGAATATTCCTTACGCCTCCTTAGCCAAGGGATTGCTTGAACCCGACCCCCATCAAGATTTAGATAAATTGGTGCCGCAAGAGTTCGCCCACAAGTATTGTCTTATCCCTCTATCCCGAAACCTGAATTCCCTTACCGTAGCTTTTGCCGATCCCCTTGATGTAATTATGATGGACAACTTAAAAAAGATGACTGGATGCGATATAAACCCTATCGTGGCGAGCGTCAGCGATATCTTGCAGGCGATAGATAAATTTTATGGCGAAAAGAACCTGCTTAAAGAAGCAATTTCTGAGTCATATGAGGTAGAGACAGTAGTAGAGATTGAGAAGCTTCCTGAAGAAGAAAGTTTGAGTTTAGATACTTTAATTGCCAAGGCAGAAGAGGCGCCGGTAGTAAAATTGGTAGATTTAATTTTAAGACAGGCAATTAAAGATAGGGCCAGTGATATTCACATTGAGCCTTTTAAAGATAGAGTCAGCATTCGCTACCGCATTGACGGCGTGCTTTATGAGATTCCTCCTCCTGCCGCGCATCTGCTTTTAGCAATTGTTTCCCGGATTAAAATATTGGCCAGGTTAGACATTGCAGAAAAGCGCCTGCCCCAGGACGGAGCATTTGTGGTGAAGGCGGAGAATAGAATCATTGATTTGCGGGTTTCCACTATTCCCACTATTTGTGGCGAAAAGGTAGCGCTAAGGATTTTGGATAAAAGCCAAGTCCCTTTGGACTTAAGCCAGTTGGGCTTTGAAGCAAAGGATTTGGAAAATTATCGTAAAGCCACCCAGAATCCCTGGGGCCTGATTTTTCTCACCGGGCCCACCGGGTGCGGTAAGAGCACAACTTTATATGCTACTTTAAATGAGATTAAAAGTCCGCATAAGAATTTAATCTCTATAGAGGACCCGGTAGAATATCGCCTGGAAGGCGTTAACCAGGTTCAGGTAAAGCCGGGAATCGGGCTTACTTTTGCCAATGGCCTCAGGGCTTTCTTAAGGCAGGACCCCAACATTATTATGGTCGGTGAAGTAAGGGATTTGGAAACTGCCCAGATTTGCGTTCGGGCAGCGCTTACGGGACACCTGGTACTGAGTACTTTGCATACAAATGACGCCCCTACAGCCGTAGGCCGGTTGGTCGACATCGGTATCACGCCTTATTTAATTTCACCCTCCCTTCTTCTGGTGGGCGCCCAGCGGCTCGTGCGAAAACTTTGTCCCGAATGCAAAGAGGCTTATGAGCCGACAGCGGAAACCTTAGGCAAGGTTAAGTTAGGCGTGGACTTAATCTATCGGCCCCGCGGTTGCGACTATTGTAACCAGACAGGCTATCGCGGAAGAATCGCCATCTTTGAAATAATGTCAATGAACGACCGGTTAAGACAGTCTGTTACCCAGGGCGTAGCTTATCAGCAGTTAAAAGAGATAGCGCGGGAAACGGGAATGAAGACGTTATACGAAAACGGGCTAAAAAAGGTCGAACAAGGCATTACCGGTCTTGAAGAGGTCTTGAGCGTTACGCTGGCGGGAACAGAGGTATAATTTATTGACAGGAGTTTTTTTTTATGTTATCTTTAAGCTATGCCACAATTTACATATAAAGTCAGAGATAAACAGGGCCGGGAAAAGCAGAGTGCGCAGGAAGCGGCTAATGAAGAGGAGCTGATTGCCCGGCTTCAGAACGAAGGCCTGCTGGTAATCTCTATAACACAAGAAGAGACTGTTGAAAAGAGGATAGTTCTGCCAAGGCGTTTACATTTTAAAGTAACTCTGGATGACCTGATTATTTTCGCCCGTCAATTAGCAACGATGTTGGAAGCCGGAGTAACCTTATTGAAGAGCCTGGATGTTTTAACTAAGCAGATAGAAAGCAAGGTACTTTTGAAAGCTGTGCGAGAAATTAGACAGGATATCGCCGCAGGAAGCACCTTTCGCGATGCCTTAGCTAAGCACCCCGGGATGTTCTCTGAGTTTTGGATTCAGATGGTAGAGACGGGAGAGGCCTCCGGCGCCCTTCCTCTTGCGCTTGCGCAATTGGCTGAACACTTAGAATCCACTGCGGCGATACGCAGAAAAATAGTCTCGGCCCTTGTCTATCCTTTTACGCTCATCGCTGTTGCTATGGGGGCTTTGACTATTTTTACTGTTTGGATTATTCCTATATTTTCCCGGGTCTTTGTTGGTTTTGGTGTAGATTTGCCGATTATTACGCGCATAGTGATAACTTTCAGTAAGGTTATACGCAGGCACTTTTTTTTCTTGTCTGCTGCAGCGGGTGCCTTGATTTACCTTGTTTATAAATATATCCATACCTCAAAAGGCAGATGGCAATTTGACTGGCTGAAGCTCAGGGTTCCAATTGTATCTTCTCTTTTTCAAAGAATTGCTATTGAAAGATTTGCCAGCGGCTTAGGAACCTTAATCGAAAGCGGCGTGCCCATTGTTTATGGCCTGGATATTGTCAGCAAGTTTCTGGGAAATAAAGTTGTAGAAAGGTCGGTAGTCGAAGTGAGAGAAAGCGTGCGCCAGGGCAAAGGTATGGCCCTGCCTATGGAAAGGAGCGGCGTGTTTACTCCGATGGTAGTACAGATGGTTGCCGTTGGAGAAGAGATAGGCGAGTTAGGAAAGATGTTGAAGAAGGCCTCTGAGTTTTACAAAGAGCGCATAGCCACTACTTTAACCAGAATAGTTACTTTGATTGAACCGGCGGTTCTGGTGTTTATGGGTATAGCCGTAGGAATCCTGGTAATTGCTATGTTTTTGCCTATATTTCAGCTGGCTATAGTTGCCCGGTGAGA
>JAHIIS010000179.1 GCA_018899075.1 Candidatus Omnitrophota bacterium
GGTCCAAGAATCAAACCGTCTCCATATTGCAGTATCTGACGACCAATAACCAGGGTTAAAGGAGAATAAAGCATCTCCTTTAAAGTGACATAGGCCAAATCTAAGACGATATCATCAGCAGCAGCCTCAGCCACATCCCATTCTCTGAGATTGGCCAGCCTTACACATGCTGAAACATTATCAGTCAGGTCAGCATCTACCCTCAATCTCACTACAGACATAAAAAGGGAGTCGGTATCTTCAGCCGGATAACTGTCAATATCTGCTCCGCCGCCAAAAATAACTTTACCGTCCTCTAAGTCGTAGTTGTTGCGGTAGACGCCTAAGGCCTGGATGTCGCCGGAAACTTTGATGTTCTGCACTTCGGCATAGGCAGGGTGAGCCACGAAGGCTACCAGGCCTATTAAAGCGCAAAACAAGGCGATTTTTCTACTCATTTATTTTTCCTCCTTAAATGAAACATTAAATTCACAATATTGCTTAACTAGGTTTCAACCCTAGAGATTTACTTGTATATAATATATCACCATTTTGCGATAACTTAAGCTTTAAGCTAAATTTTATTTCTTCCCCCTCCTTTCTTGCTCTGATTTAAATTATCTACGGTGGTATATACTCAAAGAACAGCAAAACAAACTAATAGTGTAGCCGAGTATAGCATATTGTAGTATATTTGTCAAGTGTTTTTTTAATTATCTTTACCTGGACTTACTTATGCTTAATAGTTATTTTTGGGCCTGTGTTTCTATGCTGCCTTTGGCTTTTGGGGCCACAGAGATGATAATTATCTTTTTCATCCCCCTGGGCTCAATGGTAATAATACAACTCTGTCCTGCCCGCTCAAAGTTCAACACACTCTTGCCATACTCTACTACATTTAATAATTCCCAGTTGTAAAAGAGCATCTGCTCTTTATAGAACTCAACTAAATCCTGGAGCTTTGACCGGCCGCTGTATTTCAGCAGGGCCACGCGCGTTCCTTCGGTTTGAAAAACAAAAGACTTATTCTGGATTAATTTAAAACCTCTCGGCACAGGCAGATCGTGGAAACGCAATTTTGCGGTAACCGCCAGTGTGGTTGGGGCATAACCTTCCTCCTCTTCTAATTCAGAGGAATCCCCGCCCTTTATCGCGGCGCAGCCCGCAACAGAAAATACTAAAATTACTATCAGGGATATCCTTAATATACCCATTCGCATCAGTCCTTAAACATTATCTATCATATGGTATTCCACCTCATATAATATGTCAAGTCTTTTTTTTGGCGCCCCTGGAGGGAGTCGAACCCGTCGTTTCGCTTCGCTCACTCCTTAAGGAAAAACCCTGATGGTTTTTCCTTAATATTCCTATTCCTTTCGCTGAAGTAGAAAGCTTACGCCGATAGGGGAAAAATTCTTTTTCCCCTATAACCCCTTTTGGGGTTCTCCTCCTCTAATGAGCTGAAGAAGAGTATAATCTGGCGCCCCTGGAGGGAGTCGAACCCCCGACGCAAGGCTTAGGACGCCTTCGCTCTATCCATCTGAGCTACAGGGGCACAGTCAAAACCTTATTACCGAATCTATCGGATACTCTTTAAGCTTCTCTCGTCCCCGCAAGTCCGTCAGTTCAATCAGAAACTCGATGCCTATAATTTCCGCGCCGGATTCTTCGATTAAGCGGCAGGTTGCCTCGGCTGTGCCCCCTGTAGCCAGAAGGTCATCTACTATGAGCACCTTGTCTTGCGGGCAGATTGCATCGCGGTGGACCTGAAGCGTGTCCTGGCCATATTCGAGTTGATAGGTAACTTCGTGAACCTCAGCCGGCAATTTCCCTTTTTTTCTAATCGGAATGAAACCTGCGCCCAGCTTATAAGCCACTGCCCCGCCAAAGATAAAGCCCCGCGCTTCTACCGCCGCTACCTTATCTATCTTTTTCTCTTGATATTTTGCGGCAATAATTTCTACGGCATCCCTGAACTTGCGCGCGTCCTTTAATAAAGTAGTAATATCTCTGAATAGAATCCCCTTTTTAGGAAAATCAGGGATACTCCTAATCGAGTCTTTCAAATTCTCAATAGTCTTTTGATTCATCTTTTTCCGTGGCCCGGATATAGGCCCTTAACTTGAGCATCGCCGCATTTTCGATTTGCCTTACTCTTTCCCGGGTAATTCCGAAATTTTTGGCAATTTCATTTAAAGTGCGGGTCGTTCCGTCTTTCAGCCCGTATCTTAAAGACAATACCTCTCTTTCCCTTGCGCCCATTTTTTCCAGAAGCTCGCCCACTCTTTCCTGGCGCAGAATCTGGGTGAGCTCATCTGTTGCCGAGGCGCTGGATTCATCAGGAATAAGGTCGGAAAATTGGCCGGTGCCGTCTTTGCCTATCGGGGCTTCCAGAGACGTCGTGCGGGTAATCATACTGCGGATTTGTGTTATCTTCTTGACGGATTTTTTCATCTCTTTAGCTACTTCTTTGAGCCTTGGCCGCCTTCCCAGTTTTTGCGTAAGCTGCTCTACCGCCCGCTTCCATTTGGCAATCGCCTCTACCATATATACAGGGATCCTTACGGTTTTGGCCTGGTTGGCTAAGGCGCGGGTAATATATTGCCTAATCCAATACGCAGCGTAAGTGGAGAATCTAAAACGCTGCTCGGGGTCATACATACTCACTGCCTTCATTAATCCCATGTTTCCCTCTTCAATCAAATCTATCAACGGTACTCCGAAATGAGAATACCTTTTGGCAATGCTTACCACCAGGCGCAAATTCGCTTTAATCATTTTCATTCTCGCCTCAACATCGCCCTGTCTAACTTTCAGGGCCAATTGTTTCTCTTCCTCTGCAGTCAACAGAGCTACTTTCTTAATGTCCTTTAAATACGCTCTTAAGGCTTCCATCTTATTTAATAGCGGCTTGAGCAGCGGAGAGCATGGCAATGGGCACCCGGTAAGGCGAACAGCTCACATAATCCATTTTTACCAGGTGGCAAAACTCTACACTGGAGGGCTCGCCGCCGTGTTCGCCGCAAATCCCCACTTCCAGTTTCGGGCGGGTTCTTCTTCCCTTCTCTATCCCGATACGCACCAGCTCCCCGACGCCTGCCCGGTCCAAGACAGCGAAAGGGTTATGCGCTAAAATTTTCTTGTCGATATAAACCGGCAGGAATTTGCCTTCGATGTCGTCACGGCTGAACCCGAAAGTGGTCTGGGTTAAGTCATTGGTGCCGTATGAGAAAAAGTCTGCCTCTTTGGCAATTTCGTCGGCAGTTAGAGCGGCGCGCGGAAGTTCGATCATCGTGCCCACCATATATTTCATCTTTACGTTCTTTTCTTTCATTAC
>JAHIIS010000180.1 GCA_018899075.1 Candidatus Omnitrophota bacterium
AGTGGAAAACTTAGCAAAGGAGCGGGCAAGGAAACTTTTTGGGGCCGAACACGTAAATGTCCAGCCTCATTCGGGGACCCAGGCCAATATGGCGGTATATTTTGCTATGCTAAGATTAGGAGATACGGTCCTGGCAATGGACTTGGCCTGCGGGGGGCACCTTTCTCACGGGCACCGCCAGAATTTTTCAGGGAAATATTTTAAAATCGTCTCTTACGGCGTAAGCAAAAAAGATGAAAAGATAGATTATAATGAGGTGGAACACCTGGCCCGGAAGCATAAACCCAGGATGATTCTGGCGGGGGCCTCAGCTTACTCAAGGATTATTGATTTTGCTAAGTTCCGCCTGATTGCGGATAAAGTCGGCGCCTTTATTCTGGCCGATATCGCCCATATCGCCGGGCTCGTTGCCTGCGGCCTTCACCCCTCGCCCGTGCCTCATTCGGAATTCGTGACCACCACCACGCATAAAACTTTACGGGGCCCCAGAGCCGGAATGATAATGTGCCGAAAACAATTCGCTAAAAAGATAGACGCCGAGGTCTTCCCGGGTATTCAGGGAGGCCCCCTGATGCACGCAATTGCAGCAAAGGCGGTGGCTTTGAAGCTTGCCCTTGCGCCGGAATTCAAGAATTATCAGAAAAGGATTGTCGCTAATGCCCGAACGTTAGCAACTGAATTACAGGTCAGGGGATACCGGATTGTTTCTGGCGGCACGGACAATCATCTGCTCCTGGTGGATTTAAGGCCGAAAAAGCTCACCGGCAAAGACGCAGCTTCTGCATTGCATCGGGCCGGGATTGTGGTGAACAAGAATTTGATTCCCTTTGATTGCCGGGGGGCGAACTTAACCAGCGGTTTAAGATTAGGTACCTCTGCGGTTACCTCCAGAGGGATGGGGCAGGACGAGATGTCGAAAATCGCCTGTTTAATTGACGGGGTCCTCTCCGCCCGCCGGGATAAAAAAATAATTGAGGCGACCCGGCAGGAAGTGCTGAAAATTACGGAAAAATTCCCTTTATATCAGGAGCTAAAAGCGTGAAATCTAAAAGAAAAAAGAAAGATAGCCGGCCGAATTGGGATGAATATTTCCTGGAGATTGCCAAGATTGTTTCCAAGCGCTCAACGTGCCTGCGCAGAAAAGTGGGCGCTTTGATTGTGAATGACAGGCGCATCCTGGCTACCGGTTACAATGGCACGCCGAGCGCAATAAAGCATTGCGCGCAAAGAGGGTGTTTGCGCGAGAAATTAAACATTCCTTCCGGCGAGAGGCATGAGTTGTGTAATGGATTGCATGCTGAGCAAAACGTCCTTTTGCAGGCAGCCCTTTATGGAATTAGCTTAAGAGGCAGCGCTCTATATGTTACCAATCAACCCTGTATCATCTGCGCCAAGATGCTCATCAACGCCGGTATTCGCGAGGTGGTTATCGCCGGCGGCTATCCCGATAAGATGGCCCGGGAGTTTCTGGACGAAGCCGGCATTAAAATACGCAGGGCGAAATAAATGAAATGTCCTTATTGCGGAAATGTTGAAGATAAGGTGGTGGATTCGCGCCTTGCCGCAGAAGGCAATTCCATCCGCCGCCGGCGTGAGTGCCTTAAATGCGAGCGGCGTTTTACCACTTACGAGCGCATTGAAGAGGCCCCTCTAATGGTGGTAAAGAAAGACGGACGGCGCGAGCCCTTCGAGCGCAAAAAGATTTTGGCGGGGCTGGTCAAGGCCTGCGAGAAAAGGCCGATAAGCATGGAAAGCCTGGAAGGGCTTGTGGATAAAATAGAATTTACCCTGCAAAAAGATTATGAGAAGGAAGTTAAATCAAAAGAGATTGGAGAGCTGGCGATGAAAATGCTCCAGGGCCTCGATGAGATAGCTTATGTGCGTTTTGCCTCCGTATACCGTCAATTTAAGGACGTCGGCCAGTTTATGAAAGAGTTAAGGGGCCTCCTGGATAAAGAAGAGAAATAAACAGCGTGACGGCTAAAACTGAAAAGGAAATCTTAGCGGGGCTTAATCGCAAACAGACAGAGGCAGCCAAACACGACAAGGGCCCCCTTTTAATTATTGCCGGCGCAGGCACAGGCAAGACCGCCGTAATCACCCGGCGCATCGCCTATCTTATTTCTACCAAAAAGGCCAGGCCCGAAGAAATCCTGGCGCTGACTTTTACCGATAAGGCAGCCTGTGAGATGGAAGAGCGGGTGGACTTGCTTGTGCCCTACGGCTACACCGATATCTGGATTTCTACTTTCCACGCCTTTGGCGACCGAATCCTGCGCGAAAATGCCTTAGAGCTGGGCCTTAATCCGGAGTTTCAGGTGTTGACCCGCCCCGACCAGCTTGTCTTTTTAAGAGAGCACCTCTATGAATTCAACCTGGATTATTACCGTCCCAAAAGCGACCCCGCCCGCTTTCTGGAGGCCCTGGTAATCCTTTTCAGCCGTCTCCGGGACGAAGACGTTTCCTGGGAAGAATATTTACAATACGCGCAGGGACTTGAAGAAAAGTCCAGAGGCACTCCTCAGGACGAAGAGCTTAGAGAGACCGCGCAAGCTCAGGTGGAACTGGCAGGCGCTTATCAGACTTATCAAAGACTCCTGACGAAAGAGGGAAAGGTCGATTTTGCCAACCAGGTATACCTGACGTTGCATCTTTTCCGCCACCGGCCCCTGGTTCTTAAGCGTTATCAGGAGCAGTTTAAATATATTCTGGTGGACGAATTTCAGGACACCAATTTCAGCCAGTTTCAACTGGTAAGGCTTTTAGCCGGGAGGCGTAAAAACATTGTTGTGGTCGGGGACGATAACCAGTCTATCTTTAAATTCCGCGGCGCGGCAATCAGCAATATCCTCAATTTTATGGACTATTACCCGAAGACAAAGAAGGTTGTGCTTACAGAAAACTACCGCTCGACGCAAACCATCCTGGATAGGGCGTATCGGCTGATAAAGTATAACGACCCGGACACCCTGGAAGTAAAATGCAACATCAGCAAAGAGCTGATTGCCCGCCTGCCTCCCGAGAAGCCTGGCGGGCAGGCCCGCCAGGCGCAGGGCCCCGCTATTAAACATCTCCATTTTGACACCGGCGCCAGTGAAGCCGATGAGGTAGCCCGCCTGATTGAAGAAAAGGTAAAAAGCGAAAATATCTCTTTCGCAGATATCGCCGTTCTCGTGCGCTCCAATAGCGATGCAGAAGGATTTTTGCGCGCTTTTAATATGCGCTCGGTTCCCTGGCGCTTTTCCGGAAACCAGGGGCTTTACAGCCAGGAAGAGGTCCGTTTTTTGATTTCTTTTCTGCGCACTCTCGCTAACCCCGACGATAGCGCAAACCTGTATTATCTGGTAAGCTTTCCCGGCGTGTATAATCTGGATATGGCAGACTTGACCCGCTGCCTTAACTGCGCTTACAAGAAGAACCGCTCTTTATTTAGCGTATTTAGCCGGCTGGCTCAGTTTGAGGAGCCCGCAGATATTTCTCCAAAAACTAAAGTTAAGATTACAAAAATTGTCGAAGATATAAACCGTTATTTAAAAGAGGCGAGAGGCCTCTCCACGGGAAAGCTGCTTTATCTGTTTTTGCAGCAATCGGGTTTCATCAGGAAATTGCTAAAGGAAGAGAGCCTCGTCAATGAACAGCGCATCAAAAACATCGCCCGCTTTTTTAACATCGTTGCCAATTTCACGAATTTATCCAGGGAAGACCGCCTCTCCGCTTTCGTCCGGCATTTAGATATGCTTATTTCCGCGGGCGATGACCCGGCAACTTCTGAGGCCGATTTAGATTTGGAAGCGGTAAACGTCTTAACGCTGCATAAGGCCAAGGGCCTTGAGTTTCAGATTGTCTTTATGGTCAATTTAGTGCAGGGCCGTTTTCCCTGGCCCAGGCGCCGTGAGCCGCTGGAGGTGCCTCTTGAACTGGTCAAAGATATTCTCCCCCAGGGAGATTACCATATTCAGGAGGAGAGGAGGCTCTTTTATGTAGGGATAACCCGCGCAAAACGGGAATTATATTTTACCTCAAGCCTGGATTACGGAGGAAAGCGCGCCCGCAAGGTCAGCCAGTTTGTGTTCGAGGCGCAGGATAAGAGCCCTCAGAAACCGGAGATAATTAAGGCCCGGGCTATCCAGGAGATTGAGCGTTATGCCCCGAAAGCCCTATCGCCGGCTATTCAAGAAAAGGCCATTAGCGATGATGAACTCCTGTCTTTAAGTTTTCGCAAGATTGACGACTATCTCACCTGCCCCTTAAAATATAAATATGTGCATATCCTGCGCATTCCGATTATGCGCCACCACAGCGTAGTTTACGGAAACGCCGTTCATAAGGCAATCTCGAATTTTTATCAGGCCAGAATAAACAAAAGGAATTTTGACTCCGGCGATTTAATCAATAGTTTTCAAAGCGCCTGGGTGAACGAGGGCTTCTTATCGCGGGCGCATGAAGAGCAGAGGCTGGGCCAGGGAAGAGTTACGCTTAAGCGTTTCTACGAGCGGGAGAAAGATAAAACTGCGCCGGCCTACGTCGAACAGGAATTCAGTTTTGTTCTGGGTAATGATAAGGTCCTTGGCCGCTGGGATAGGATTGACCGAACCCCCGAGGGCACGGTAATAATCGATTTTAAGACCTCGGATATAGTGAAAAAACAGAAGCAGGCAGACAAAAGAGTTAAGGAGAGCCTGCAGCTTTCCATTTACGCGCTGGCCTATAACATAATTAAAGGTGAACTCCCGGCCAGGGTAGAATTTCATTTTGTGGATACGGGCCTGGTGGGTTGCGGCCGGCGCACAGCAGGGGATTTGGAAAAGTCCAGGGAGCTGATTAGAGAGGTATCCGTGGGCATCCGGGCGCGGGAATTTCCGCCAAGGCCTAAATATTCCGCCTGCAAATATTGCGCCTACGGCGAGGTCTGTCCCCACACCAAGTAGGACCGAATGTCTGAATATATTTGTCCGCAGTGTAAAAACCCGGTTTACGATGACGATGCCCTGCTATGCCTTTACTGCGGAGAAAGCCTCAAGCGCAGCGCAGGCTTTCTGGGCAAGATGAAATACATCAAGCCCAGGATAATCATTATAACTGCCGTGATATTGGTATTATTGAGTTTTATTATATTAATTATTAGGTAGATGAAGCTAAATCTTGTTTACATAACGGCGAAAAACAAAGAAGAAGCCGGAAAAATCGGCAGAGAGCTGCTAAAGGCGCGGCTGGCCGCCTGCGTGAATATCATCGATAAGATGAATTCTCTGTATTGGTGGGAGGGTAAAATCCAGGACGATAACGAAGCTATTCTTATTGCCAAGACCAGGGAG
The DNA here is from genome assembly GCA_018899075.1 of Candidatus Omnitrophota bacterium. Taxonomy (GTDB): domain Bacteria; phylum Omnitrophota; class Gorgyraeia; order JAFGHF01; family JAFGHF01; genus JAHIIS01. The sequence goes on from JAHIIS010000180.1 coordinate 5,316, forward strand.
TCTCTGGTAAAAGAGCTTGTGGAAAAAGTAAAGTCCATACACAGCTATTCCTGTCCCTGCATAATCTCTCTGCCGATTTTAGGCGGCAATAAAGCATATTTAGATTGGCTGGAAAAGGAAACGAAGTGAACAAGGAATCGATGCACTGTGAGATATTGGAGGCGGGCAAGGTCAGGTGCCTTCTCTGTCCCAACTTTTGTCTGCTTAAAAAGGACGAAATAGGCAGATGCGGCGTAAGGCAAAACCAGAACGGCCGGCTTTATTCCTTAATCTACGGCGAGACTACCTCTATCGCCTTAGACCCCATTGAGAAAAAACCGCTTTATCATTTTTATCCCGGAAATTTTATTCTATCTTTAGGCACAAAGGGATGCAATCTTAAGTGCCCCTGGTGCCAGAACTGGTCGATTTCTCAAGGAGACTTAAGTTGCCCCACAGAAAAGATAACCCCCAAAGAAGCAGTGGCCCGCGCCAGGAAGTTAAAGTCCTTTGGTATCGCTTATACCTATAATGAGCCGTTTATCTGGTATGAATTTGTCTATGATACGGCGCGCTTAGCGCAGAAGGAGGGATTGAAGAACGTCCTGGTAACCAACGGATATGTCAATCAGAAACCGCTGGAGGAAATTATCGGCTTTATTGACGCGATGAACATCGACGTTAAGTCGATGGAGGAGAGTTTTTATCAGAAATATTGCCAGGGAAAGTTGCTGCCCGTGCTTCGCACGGCAGAGTTTTCTGCAAAAAAATGCCACGTTGAAATTACCAACTTGATTATTCCCACGCTTAATGACAGGCAAGAGAATTTTCAGAAACTTGCGGACTGGATAGCGCAAAAATTAGGAAAAGATACCCCCCTCCATTTTTCCCGTTATTTCCCTGCGTATAAAACCGATATCCCCCCCACGCCGATAGAAACGCTTAAGAGGGCAGAGGCAATTGCCAAGGAAAAATTGCGCTATGTATACCTGGGCAATGTCTAAGGAGCCGGCTGACTTTTAAGTTCTCCGATGTTGCTTGCCAGATTTGCTTTCTTTTTTAAGTTAATCAGCCAAATCTTATAAAAATTCTCTCTTTTTCTTTCCAGAAGCTTTTTGGCGAACTCTTCTTTTTCCTGGACAAACTTTTCTTCTTCAACCGCGATAATCTCTTTCAGGCTCAAAATGCAATACCCGTTGGGTGCAGCAATTAAATCGCCGAGCCCGCCGCGCTTTTGGGCAAAGGCCGCCCGGGAGAACTCCTGGCTCTGTCCGATTCCGGAGATGTAGCCGGTCCTCGAGAATTCTCCGGTTTCTTTAACAGTCAACGACAACTTTTCTGCCGCTTTCGGAAAATTTAGCTTTTCCTCCTGCATCAGCTCTCTGATTTGGGAAAGGAGCTCTTCGCCTCTATTTTTAGCTAATTGCCGCGACTTTTGTTCAATAAAGGCTTGTTCGACTTTCTCTTTAATCTCTTCTAAGGCAGGAATATAACCTTCCTTTTTTTCCTTTAGTTTTATAATAAAATATCCTTTAGGGGTTTCTATTACGTCGCTTATTTCTCCTGTTTTCAAAGAGAAAGCGGTGTTTAAGAATTCATAAGATAGGCCTATTTCCGGGATAACCTGCCGGGGGCCGAAAAAGCCGGTTTCCTTGACTTCCAGTTGATTTTTCTTTGCCGCCTCGTTAAAAAGCGCAGCGTTACCTGCGATGCCGTCGGATATCTGCCAGGCCTGATCCTCCAAAAGCGCTCTGCGTTTATCCCGAGTGAGCCTTTCTATGATTTGCGCTTTTGCTTCTTCCAAAGGCGTTACGCTAACTTTCGCCTTATCGTCTTTTACGGAAAATTGTTGAGAATGCTCCCGGTAGTAATTCTGGATTTCTTCTTCGGTTACATTTACTTCGAAATGGGCCTGGTCGAAATATAAGGCTATATATTGGGCGTTTACCTGCTCAGGCCTTTCAAATTCGGTTTTGTGGCTCTGGTAGTAATGCTGCATTTCTTCATACGAGGGGTGGATTTCTTCCGTAAATCTTTCCGGGTCAACAAAGACATATAAAGCCTTTGCCTTTTCATTTTCGTTTTTATATGCCTTTTCTATTTCTTCGTCACTCAAATTGACTTCGTTGAGGAGCTTATTTTTAAGTTTATCGATTTTGAACGCCTCTCTTATTTGCTCTTCAAAGTCCCGGGGGCTGGCGCGGAATGCATAACCTAATAGTATGTTATATTTGTCCCGGTCGAAGCGGCCTTCTTTTTGAAATAAAGGCAGTCTTTGGATAAGGCTGATTACTTCTTTATCCGAGGCCTTTATCCCTTCTTTTTTCGCCTGATAAAGCAGGATGAGCCGCTCCCAGGCGCTTTCTTTCAGGTCAAGGAATTTCGCCGCCTTATTGAAATCGTCCCCATAAATAAGCAGGGCCCAGTTCCGGCAGGCCGAAAGAGATGCTTCATACTGGCGAAAGGAAACTTTCTTGCCGAAAATCTTGCCTGCGTATTCAGGCGCACCCCGCGACCTTATCGAACTGCCGCTTCCCCACAAGACAAAGGCAGGGACAATCAATATGACCAGGGCCCACATAATCTTTTTGATGTTTTCTCTTTTACGCAGGAATCGCAGCATTTCCCGTTACCTCACTTTCGGCTTATTATATCCTACTCAACCTGAATTGACAAGCCCAATTTCTTGTTTACAAAGGCGGCCTGATATGTTAAAATTAGAAAGCTCAT
>JAHIIS010000181.1 GCA_018899075.1 Candidatus Omnitrophota bacterium
GGGCTGAAAAAAATCCTGGCGATTTTGCCGGCGATGAGAAAGCCCACTGTTTCCAATTTAAGCCAGGCAGGGTGGCTTGCTTTGGAGACGGTAATTGACGAGAAGGTGGTCAGAGACTTAATCCCCAGATTAAAGAAAGCAGGCGCAGAAGGGATTATTGAATATCCTTTGAATAAGGTAATACATTAAAGGTAATACATTAGAGGAGGACAACATGCCTTGCGGGAAGAAGCGAAAAAGAAAAAAGATGGCTAAACACAAAAGAAAAAAGAGGATGAGGAGAGACAGGCACAAGAAGGGATAGGCTGCTCCATTCTAATCTAAATGCGCAAGTTAGCGAGTGTAACGATAACGTTGGCTGTGTTCTTTTTCTGTGCCGGAACAAGCATAGGCTTTTCCAAAAAGCCAACCGAAGCCCTTTCCCGGACCTTCGCCCATTATATCCGGGGCGTCTTGTACGATAGCCAGAATAAGATTGACCGGGCTATTGAAGAGTATCTAAATGCCCTGGCATTAGATTCTACTGCTCCGGCAATTCATCAGAGGCTGGCCATAGATTATATAAGATCCGGGCAATACGAAAAGGCGGAAGAAGAACTGCTTATTGTCAAGAAGCTCAAGCCCCGGGATAAGGGTACGCGCATAATTTTAGCTCATTTCTACACCGCGCAAGAGAAGTTCACAGAAGCCGCAGCCGTTTATGAAGAGTTGCAAAAAGCCTATCCTTCCGACTTGGAAATCCTGGCTTCTTTAGCCGACCTTTACGTAATTCAGGAAAAAGAGGAAGAGGCGATTTCAATATACCAGCAGCTCCTTAAACAAAAACCGGATTCAGCGCAGATCCATTTTAACTTAGGCACAATCTTTGTAAAAGTCAATAAGTTCAAAGAGGCCGAAACCCACTTTAAAAAGGCCCTCAAGATTTCCCCCGATTATCTGCAGGCGGAGCTGGCCTTAGGCTTACTTAGCGAGATTAATCAGAATCTCCCCGAGGCGATTGAACATTACCAAAAGGCTCTTGAGGTAGACCCGCTTAATATAAATGTTTATCGCCGTCTGGCGCAGACATATTACCGCGATAAAAGGATTGAAGAAGCCGTCCGGCAATATAAATTTATTCTAAAGTTGAACCCTTACGATGTAGATACCTATTTGGAACTGGCCTATATTTATTTGAACGAAGAAAAAGCCGGCCAATGCATTAAAATCCTCGAAGAGGCCGAGCAACATAAAGCGAACTGGAGGATACCGGCGGCAAAGGAAGCCCGGTTCTATCTTATTTTAGGTTTAGCCTATACGCGCAATTCGCAAGAGCAGAAGGCCGTTGAGGCGTATGAAAAGTCCATCGCGGCTGCGCCCGAAAGCGGAGTGGGCTACTTCTACCTGGGCGCTGCGCACGAACAGGGCGGCAGGCGTCAAAAAGCATATGAAGCCTTAAAGAGGTCTGTGGAATTAGATGGCGAAAATCCCGATGCCTTAAATTACCTGGGATATATATATGCCGAAGACGGGATAATGCTTGATGAGGCGCAAGAGTTAATTAATAAGGCCCTGGAAATAGACCCCGGCAACGGCGCCTATATCGACAGCCTGGGCTGGGTCTATTTTAAAAAAGGAATGATTGATGATGCCCTGGCGCAAATAGAGAAAGCCGCAGGCCTCCTGGAAGATGCAGAAGTCTTTGAGCATCTGGGAGATGCCTATCAGGCAAAGGGCGACATCGAGCGCGCAAGGGGCGCCTATGAACGCGCCCTTGGCCTTGAGCCGGAGAGAAAATCAGCGCAAGAAAGATTGGAAAAACTAAGGCCCGGGAACCCCATAAATGCCTCCCGTTAAAGAATTAGAAAAAAAGGCAAAGCGCATTAGAAGGCTGATTATTAAAATGCTCGAGAAGGCCGGTTCCGGCCATCCGGGGGGCTCGCTTTCCTCGGCGGATATACTGACCTGCCTTTATTTTGCAGTTATGCGCCACAAGCCTGAAAATCCCAGGTGGCCCCAAAGAGATAGATTCCAGATGTCCAAGGGGCACTGCTGCCCTTTATGGTATGCAGTGTTGACAGAAGCGGGTTATTTTCCCAAAAAAGAACTCTGGACCCTGCGCAACTTAGGCAGTATCCTGCAGGGGCATCCGGACTGGAGGACTCCCGGCGTGGATGTGGCCAGCGGCTCTTTAGGCCAGGGCCTCTCGGTGGCTATTGGAATGGTTTTAGCCGGGAGGCTGGATAAGCTCCCTTACAGAGTCTATTGCCTTTTAGGCGACGGAGAAATACAGGAGGGCCAGATCTGGGAGGCGGCAATGGCTGCCGCTCACTACCGTTGCGATAATCTCTGCGCTATCCTGGATTACAACGGCTACCAGATTGACGGTAGAGTTAAAGATATAATGAACGTTGAGCCTCTGAGAGATAAATGGCAGGCCTTCGGCTGGCACACGATTAATATTGACGGACATGACATTGCTCAAATCCTCGCTGCTTTTGAGCAGGCCAAGGCCGTTAAGGACAAACCCACGATTATTATTGCTAAGACGATAAAAGGCAAAGGCGTATCTTTTATGGAAAACGTAGTTGACTTCCACGGAAGGGCGCCGACGCAAGAAGAAGCAAAAAAGGCATTAGAGGAGCTTTCTTAACAATGAGCGAGATGCTTTACGCCAGAGACGCCTATGGCCAGGCGCTGATAGAGTTAGGCGGGAAAAACAAGGAGATTGTGGCCCTGGATGCGGACCTGTCCGGTTCGACCAGGACCGCCGGATTCGGCAAAAAATTTCCCCGGCGGTTCTTTGACTTTGGCGTAGCCGAGCAAAATATGATGGGAGTGGCGGCGGGGCTGGCCAGCTGCGGGAAGATTCCCTTTGTGAGCACTTTCGCTATCTTTGGCTCGGGCCGCGCCTGGGACCAGGTCAGAAATACCATTTGCTACAATAAGTTCAATGTAAAGATTGTCGTAACTCACGCGGGAATTACCGTAGGCCCCGACGGCTCAAGCCATCAGGCTATCGGAGATATCGCCTTGATGCGGGCTATTGCCAATATGACTATTATAGTCCCCTGCGATGCCCCCGAGACTAAAGAGGCAATTTGCGCCTGCGCCGAATATCAGGGGCCGGTTTATGTGCGCCTGGGCAGGCCCAAAGTTCCTACCCTGGCCAAAAAAGATAAGTTCAAGATCGGCCGGGCGCGTATTTTGCGGGAAGGCAAGGATATCAGTATTATTGCCTGCGGGATGATGCTCAAGCAGGCGCTGGATGCGGCAGAGGTGTTGGAAAAGGAAGGACTAAGCGCCCGCGTGGTAAATATGCATACCATAAGGCCCCTGGATAAAAAGGCCATTCTTGAATGCGCAAGGCTGACCAAAAGGATTGTCACCTGCGAAGAACACCTGCTTAGCGGGGGCTTGGGGAGTGCGGTGGCGTCTGTTCTGGTCGAGAACATACCTACGCCTGTGGCAATGATTGGCATCAGAGACAGATTTGGCCAGTCCGGCTCGCCCGAAGACTTAATCAAAGAGTACCACTTAAGCACAGACGACGTCCTGCAGGCCTGCAGGAGACTTCTTTGACCTTTAATGCAGACAGTTACGCTTAAAGCGCCGGCTAAAATAAATCTTTATTTGAAGGTGTTGAATAAGAGGCCCGACGGCTATCACGATATCGAGACCGTCTTTGAGAAGATAGACCTCTGCGATGAAATTACCTTGAAAAGACGCAAGCGGGGCGTCAAGGTCCTCTGCCGCCATAAAGGCGTGCCGCAGGATGAGAGGAATTTAGGGGCGCGGGCCGCCCGGGCTTTACTTAAGAAGACCAATCGCAGCGACGGCGTCCAGATAAGGATAACTAAAAGGATTCCCGTGGCTTCCGGTTTAGGGGGAGGCAGCTCAGACGCCGCATCTGTGCTTTTAGGTTTAAACAAACTCTTGGGGTTAAGGCAGAGCCGGCGCCAACTTCTGGATGTGGCAGGCCGGGTTGGAGCCGATGTCCCCTTTTTTATTCTGCCCGCAGCCCGCGCAATCGGCCGGGGCAAGGGGGAGATTTTAAGCCCCTTGAGAGTAAAGAGAAAAAATTGGTATGTTTTAGTGGTCCCGCCCGTTAGGGTTTCTACCCGCAGGATGTATCAGATCTTGAGAATGCCCTTGACAACCCGCCCCTGCGGTGTTAAAATTACGCATAAATACAGTTATAACAGCTTCGAGCCGGTTCTTAGAAAAAAATATAAAGAGATTCAGGAAATTAAAAAGGCCCTCAAATCGCATGGAGCAAAAACAACTCTGGTATCTGGAAGCGGGCCTTGTGTTTTTGGGATTGCTAAAACTGGAAAGGAGGCGCTGGATTTAAGCGAGAAGTTGCGGGCAAAAGGAAAGAACTGGCAGGTAATAGTCGCAAAGACATATCCCAACAGCAAAAATGTGAAGGAGGCCTAAGGAAATATGGAAATCACAGAGGTAAGACTCTTTTTGCGTGATAATCCAACAACGAAACTCAGGGCTTACGCCACGATTACCCTTGACAATGCCTTTGTGGTTAGAAATATAAAGGTTATTGAGGGCAACAAAGGCCTATTTGTCGCAATGCCTTCCCGCAGGATTGAAGAGCCCTGCCCCAAGTGCGGGGCCAAAAATTCCCTGAGAAGCAAGTATTGCAATCAGTGCGGCAGTGAACTCCCGCAGAGCGAAAGCCCGCCGCCGACGGAAAATATAGGGGGGAGTTTTACTGGAGAGAAGACACCCCGCCGCTCCGAACACAGAGATATTGCCCATCCCATCAATATGGAGACAAGGGAATATATCCAGAAAAAGATTTTAGAGGCCTATGACATTGAGAAGACCAAGGGGCCGGAACTTAGCGGCGCCGGGTCAAGGAACTTTCTTTAAATAATTACTGTCAACTGTGAACTGTGAAC